>CACLNC010000006.1 GCA_902608175.1 uncultured marine group I thaumarchaeote
ATTTGTTAAACTGATCAATTAATTGTTTAATATCATCGTGATATTGTTTGAGAATTTGTAAATAGTTTTTAAATCGTTTTGCATATTTCTTTGCAAATATGTGTATAACTCGTGTATGTCTACCCAATACATCACCAAACTTTTTTAACATTTTATTTGACTGAGATTCAAAATTCCTAACATCATCATAGTCATCAACAGAGACGAATTCACTTGAGTTATTTTGAATTGTTGATATGACCTCTTTTTTCCCTCTCTTAACTAAACCTTGTAAATGTGGATCCATTGAATCCATTTTCAAGTCATCTTTTTCTAGATCATTTACTATGCGTAAAACTTCATTTTTTTCTGGCTCCATTTTATTTCTAAATACTTTTACCTCAGCAATCAAAGTTTTTTCTCTTAGTTCATGTATATCTTCTAAAACTTTTTCAATTTCTGTAAACTTAATTTCTACATCTTTTCTTTCAATTTTTTCACTAGTATTCTGTTCCTGTTTTTTACCCCAACCAAAAACCATAACAAATAACTAAATTATTCATCATTAAATGTGTTGGATTGTATGATATCTAAATTTCTGGTATCTCGCCTAAATTATCAGATGCAACAATATTTTTATCATTTCTGATATATGGTGTCCCATCTTTCAAAAATGTACTAACAGTATCACCTTTTCTCCAATCAATCTCATTGATCTTATATACAGTCATGTATTTTTTCCCTTTTCGAATGTTATGTGCAACTTGAATTTTATCAACCAATTCAGGCTTACCAAATTCATTACCCTTATCCTCATGCTGTTGAACTTGGCTGATTACACCAAGCCCAGAACCGCGCTTAAATGCTGTAATCACATAATCTGCCCACTTGTCCATAAAACATGAATTTTCCTAGTACAAAATAAATGTAAAGAAAATTGATAATCCTAAAATATTCTTAAGATGAATTAGAATATGAGCGATATACGCTTCATTATAGTTGGTGTTCTAACAATAACAATTGGTTTTATTTTTCTTGGTGTATATGGTGAAGAATATACTGAATACACAGTACAATCAAAAGAATTTTCTGACTGCTATGAATTTCAAGATGAAAGCCAGCCATCTCAATTAGATTGTAATAAAATATTACAAGATAAGATTCTATTTTTTCTGGCGGTTATTGGTATTATTGCTGGTGGAATCCTAGCATTGATCAAGGGTATGAAAGGAAACTGGGATCAGAGGGTGAAACCAGAAGATATGGTTGGCCCAGGCGGATCAGATAAAACTGATTCTGACTAATTCACTAGAAAATAATCTGATCGATATCAAAATTCACAATATTGCCAAAATGAACAAATAACTACTGTAAAAATAATAACTTCTACAAAATGTAATAATGAGATTAGTAGAGGAGGATATGCCAAAAATTTTCAGATGGTTTGATGATACTTCAGATGAGCTATCTGACGTAGAAAAAGAGATTTGGAAAAAAATTACTAGTGAATCAATCAAAAATGCAATGCTAAAAGATGATTAACGCCGGGAGAGGGATTTGAACCCCCGCGTGCAATGCACAGACGCTATCCTGTTATTTGATTTCGAGGCGTCCGCCTTAACCAAGCTTGGCTATCCCGACGAATGATATTTGTAGTACCCCCTAATATAGCAAATCTCAATAAACACTAAACACAAAAACCCGAATATCTAATCTAAAGTATGGGATTAGATCTAAAACCATTACTAGTAAGAGACAAAACAAATCTAGAATCGTTTACAAATAAAATAATTGCAATCGATGCGTACAATGCAATTTATCAATTTCTGGCAATCATTCGTGGTCCAGATGGGTTAAACCTTACAGATTCAAAAGGAAAGGTCACAAGCCACCTCACTGGTTTGCTTTATAGAAACATCAATTTTCTTTCACTTGGAATAAAACCAGTTTATGTTTTTGATGGTAAACCACCATCTCTCAAATCTGCTGAGATTGAAAATAGAAAAGAAATCAAAAGAGAAGCCACTATTAGATATGAAAAGGCAATATCACAAGGAAATATGGATGATGCTAGAAAATTTGCACAACAAACAACATCAATGAGAGATGGAATGGTAGATGATTCAAAACATTTATTGAGTTTATTTGGTATTCCATATGTACAAGCACCATCAGAAGGTGAAGCAACTGCAGCAAGTCTCACTAACACTGGTCAAGCATTTGCAGCAGCTAGCCAAGATTATGACTCTGTATTATTCGGTGCAAAACAATTAGTTAGAAATTTTACAAACAGTGGAAGAAGAAAACTTCCTAGTAAAAATACATACATTGAAGTCATTCCGGAAATTATTGATTATAAAAAGAATCTTGAGTCACTCAAGTTAACACGAGAAGAATTAGTTGATGTTGGAATTTTGATTGGTACTGATTTTAATCCAAATGGATTTGAAAGGATTGGTCCAAAAACAGCAATCAAATTAATCAAAGAAAATGGAAAACTTGAAAATATATCTAAAATTCAGGAACAACTAGAGAGAATAGACTATAATACAATAAGAAAGATCTTTCTGGAACCAGAAATAGCAAAAGTAGACAAAATAGAATTCGATGATGTTGATTATGATGGAATTGCAGAATATCTTTCAAATGAAAGAAATTTTTCTAGAGAAAGGGTTGACGCGTCACTTAATAGATTGAGAAAAAATTTAGAAAAAAAGAGTCATACTTTAGAACAATGGTTTGAATAATAATATATGAAATCTGTAATTTTCATCATCATAATTTTATCTATTGGTGGATTCACAGTTTCTGAAAGTTTTTCTGAAATTCTTGTACACGAAGGTGGGGTAGGAATTATGACAGAGACGGGAAACTGGTATAATTTTTCAATACAGTATCCATTAGAGTGGGATGTCATACTAGATGAAAATGGTGTTGTTAATATTATGTCTGATAATACAGGGAAAAATGGTTTATACATTATTTTAAAATGTGAAATTATAGATTGGTCATTTTATGATCAATGTAATGATGAAAACCCATTAAATATTACTCAAGACGATGCAAAAGAATTTTGTACAAAATTAAATTTTGTGGAAAATAGCGTACTATGTGATAATTATGAAATAATTGATATTTTTTCTTGGGAAATTAATGATAAACCATCAAATACAATGGTGATTAATTACAAATTTGATGAATATGATATGAATGTAAAACAAATTACAAATACAATCACATACATTCATCATGGAAATGATATTTGGTCAATTGCCACATTCAACGAATCAGATAAATTTGATTTAGATGCAATAAAGAAAATTACTTCCACATTAAAATTAGAAGATATTCATGATCAAGATGACATCTTTCAGATAAAACCAACATCGTGGTTAGATGAATTAATTAATATGATTAAGTTAGTTTTTAATTGGATATAGATTAATTAGATTTATTTTCACCTATGGATTTTTTTAATTCTTCAAATGCAGACTGGACTTCGCTAACAGCAGTGCCATCTTCCAGTGTACTAACATCACCAATATTTTCACCACTTGCAATAGATTTTAAAAGTCGTCTCATGATTTTACCACTCCTAGTTTTGGGTAGCTTTGTAACAAAATAGAATTGTTGTGGTGTAGCGATAGCACCAACATCATTTCGTATAATTTCCTTAAGTTTAATCAATAATTCATCACGTGACTCTGTTACATTCTCTTTTAAAACAACAAATGCTATTATCGATTCACCCTTAATTTCGTCAGGTATACCACATACAGCAGATTCTGCTACATTATGATATGATACTAAACTACTTTCAAGTTCTGCTGTTCCAATTCTATGACCAGCCACTTTAAGAACATCATCAGATCTTCCAAGTAGCCAAAGATATCCATCAGAATCTTTTATTGCATAATCACCAGGATAATACATCCCAGAAAACTTTGACCAATAGACATCATTATATTTTTCATTATCATTCCATAAGCCAAGTAACATTCCAGGCCACGGTTTTCTTATTATCAATGAACCCTTTGTGTTTTCATCTACATCATTACCATTTTCATCAACTACAGTAATTTCTACACCTGGAATTGGTTTTGTTGCAGAACCTGGTTTTAATGGAATTGATTCTAAACCTGGAAGTGAACTTATCATCATTCCACCAGTCTCTGTTTGCCACCATGTATCAATGATAGGGCATTTCTTTTTTCCAATAGTATTAAAATACCACTTCCAAACTTCTGGATTTATTGGTTCGCCAACTGTCCCAAGTAATCGTAACGTTGTTAAATTAAATGAATTTGGTAGATCATCACCAAACTTCATAAACATTCTAAGTGCAGTTGGTGTTGTGTAAAATATTGTAACGTTGTATTTTTGAATTATCTCCCACATTCTTGATGCATTAGGGTAATCAGGTGCACCTTCATACATAACCTGTGTTGCACCATGTAAAAGTGGACCATACACCACATAACTATGTCCAGTAACCCAACCAATGTCAGCAGTACAGAAATAGATATCATTATCCTTGATATCAAATGCCCATTTGTATGTTGAATTAATGTGAGTTAGATAACCGCCAGTTCCATGTAGAACACCTTTCGGTTTTCCAGTTGTACCTGATGTATACAGTATGTAAAGTGGGTGCATACTATCCAATTCTTCAGCATCACAATCATCTGATGCATCACTCATTAAATTGGACCAAAATTTATCTTTTTGATTTAATGTGATTTTCATCTTTGTTCTTTCTAGAATGATGATATGCTCAACAGAATTTACCGCTGCCGCCTTCTCATCTACAATTTCTTTGAGATTAATTATTTTCCCTTTACGATAACCACCATCTGCGGTGATTATCACTTTAGATTGTGAATCCTCAACCCGATCTTTCAATGATATTGCACTAAATCCAGAAAAAACAACTGTATGTGTAGCCCCGATTCTTGCACAGGCAAGCATAGAAATTGGTAATTCTGGTACCATTGGAAGATAGATAGTAACCCTATCTCCTTTTTTTACGCCTAAAGATTTCAATACATTTGCAAATTTTTTGACATCTGTAAATAATTCCGAGTATGATATTTCTCTACTAGACCCATCTTCTCCTTCCCAGAAAATTGCTGTTTTTCTTGATTTAGAATTCTGATGTACATCTAATGCGTTAAATGATGCGTTGATTTTACCTCCTACAAACCATTTTGCAAATGGAGGATTCCAGTCAAGTGTGTTTTCCCAATTCTTAAACCATGATAACAGTTTTGCCTGTTTATCCCAGAATGAGATGAAATCAGAATCTGCATTTCTTCTAATAGAGTGATCAGTATTACCTAAATTAATATCATAAATTTCTTTATGCATAAAATGTATTGAAATTACTAATTACTAAATGTTAGATTATTTTAACTAGAATGCATGCGATTTAGCCAGTCTGATGATTCAACATTCTCATCGGGAGTATCATTTGTATCATGAGTAACAACAGATGTTTGGTTTGAATGATCAGAATTTACTTCCATAGTTGGTGGTTCAGGAAGATTTGGTTCAGGTACTTCATCATTTTCCATCTGCTTAGCACATGATGTATCAACAGCTTGATCTGGAACATCTGAACAAACACCATCTAATGTCATATTATCAATTTTTTCTCTTACCTTTTCAATTTCTGCTTTCTCATGTTGCATATGATGTAATAATTCATCTGTTTCATTTTGTACCGAGTTAAATGTATCATGTGTTATTTCGTTACTTTTAGCCTGAACTTTTGCATCAAATAAAAGAATCTTTATTGATTGCTCTTGTTTAGTAATTTCCGTTATTCTATCCTCTAATTTTGATTTAATTGTAAATTCTGTCTCTTGTAATGAATTCCATTTTGATTTGTATTTTTCATGAATTATTTCTGCATCGCTTTGCATGTTACTATTTTCAGAGATAATTTGCATTAGTGCGGTAAGTTTACGGATTGTTAGTTCTTTTTCTCTAATCATTTTCTGTGCATCTAATCTCCATTCCGGTATGAATATTACAACATCAGGTTGAACCACTAATTGTTGGAATGGAATTTCTTTTAATCCTTCAGAACCACAGTTAATCCCTACAGTTTGTATAGTTCCATCGATCTCAGTTGTTGTCCCAAGGACTTTACCCATAGATGCACCATACATGTCCTTAACTGGCTTTCCAATCATCACAATATCATTTTGTGGCATGCTATTGTTTGACAGATCTATATAACCAACAAAGTGTTAACAAGGTTAGAATTTTTTGTGAGCATAAATTAACCCAGTCGTGATTTTGAAGGCTTTAGAAAATTTAAAATTTGAATTAAAACCATGGTGTATATGATTGATAAATCAGAATTGGACCTAATTCTTAGCTATACCATCGAATATTGGAATAATTTACGAAATGACCCAGAAAATGAGGCAGTGAAGATTCTTCCAAGCAAATTTTGGATGAAATCACTTGGTGGTCCAGTTGGAAATAAAGATAAACAAAAAGGAAGATGGGTTACAACATTGATGTATACAGAAGATGATGGATTAGCGCAAGCATTCAAAGAAGTTTTGATGCGCTGGCAATCAAAAGGTCAACAACAGGGTATTGATCTTCCTACAAAATCACCCGATCTAATTAAAATCAATAGAGGATAAGATTAATTATCATTGTCAGGCTTTGTTTCCATTGACAAAGTTTTCTAAAAAAGAAAAAAAAATCTTATCAAATCACTTCTCTAATACAGATGATAATGTTTTTGCAATTATTAGCCCAAAGCAAGTAGATCGTGGTGCGTTAATGTCACGATACAGTAGAACCGATAAAAATATGCGCAGAGTATTTTTAGATGAATTTTTGAAAAATGAAAATCGTGGTGAAGAATTCTATACAAGAGTTCTGTTAGAATACGGTGATGATTCAGTAGCAGAACTTGGTGGTGCACAAATTGCTATTGAAGGTTTATCAAATATTGCTGTAAAAAAAATTGAAGATAGAAGAATTGGTTTTTCATATTTAGAAAAATCATCAAGATATGTTTCATGGGATAAAAAAATTAATGGAAAATACAAATTTTATCGTGAACCAAAGATAATGAAATCGCGTTATAAAGAAAAATATCTAGAATCGTGTAATCTTGACTTTGATGTATACTCAAAAAATATCAAACCAATGTTAAAATTAATACAAGAAAATGACCCAATTGAAAACTATAAATTCAAAAATAACACTGGTGTTGAATGTAAATTTTCAAAATTAAAAACTTCTGATGATATAAAATCTGCAGATAGAATTTATCGTGCTGCAACAAAAGCAAAAGCATTAGATGCATTACGTAGTTTACTTCCTGCATCAACACTAACAAATGTTGGAATCACAGGCAATGGTAGAGCATTTGAATATTTACTTACATTGTTATTTGGTTCACAGTTAGACGAAGAAAAACTACTCGCAGGAAAAATTAAGCATGAATTAGATACCACTATCAAATCATTTGTTAGACGTTCAAATGATAAATATGGGAAAAAACTGCAAAAATACCTAGCAGATATCAATAAAATTTCTAAAAAAATAGCAAGTTCACGTGTGTCTGGGAGCCCAATTTCTGGTAGTAATGTAAAACTAGTTGGTTTTGATTCAGAAATAAAATCTATGAACAAAATTATCACTGCATTAATCTTTGAGAATTCACCAAGTATTTCTTTTGAACAAATTCAAAAAAATGTTAGAAAGATGAACTTGAAATTAAAAACTAAAATAATAAATGACTATGCTAATGCTAGAAAAAATAGAAGGCATAGACCACCAAGAGCATTTGAAATGGTCAATTATACATTTGATCTTATAACTAATTATGGAATGTTTAGAGATTTCCATAGACATAGAACATTAACATTAGAAAGGCAGTTGTTAACTACTGATCATAGTTTTCATATGCCAAAAGAAATAATTCAATTAGGAATAGAGAAAGATTTTGAAGATTGTATGTATAAAACAAAAGATACTTTTCAAGTTATGAGAAAATATCTTCCAGAACAATCACAATACGTTGTAAATTTTGCATATAACTATCCATATTTTATGAATTTTAATTTACGTGAAGCCACACATTTGATTGAACTTAGAACTGTTCCGCAAGGACACCAAGATTATAGATTAGTAGCGCAGAATATGTACAAATTGATTAATAAAAAACATCCACACCTAAGTAAAATAATAAAATATGTTGATATGAATCAATATGATTTAGAACGATTTGAATCTGAGAAACGTACTGAAGAAAAAAGAAAATGACTTACAAAGTTTCAAAGACAGATGATGAATGGAAAAAACAATTATCACAAGAGGAGTATGATGTTTGTAGGCAGAAAGGAACGGAGGCTCCATTTACTGGTATGTACTGTGATTCAAAAGAGAAAGGAACATACAATTGCTTATGCTGTAATGCAAAGCTTTTTTCTTCTGACACAAAATTTGATTCTGGAACTGGGTGGCCAAGCTTTTACAAACCAATCTTAGAGGATAATATAGAATATGTTAGAGATTATGAGTTTGGAATGACACGAATTGAAGTCAATTGTAAAAACTGTGGAGCTCATCTTGGACATGTATTTGATGATGGACCCACACCAACTAATCTTAGATATTGCATAAATTCAGTCTCATTAGAACTGGAAAAAAGTTAGACTAAATAATAGATTGAGGGTGACGATACCATGAGAATAATACTGTGTGGATTTGGTGTGGTTGCGCAAAGCTTTGCAAAACTTCTAGAATCTAGAACTGCTGAACTATATACTAAATATGGTTTAAAACCTAGAATTGTCGGAGTTTTTGATAGTAAAGGTAGTGCAACTGACTCATCTGGTCTAAACTTAAACAAATTACTAAGTGTGAAGAAAAAATACGGTACTGTAGGAAACTATCAAAAAAATTCTGAGAAAGGTGGTGTTAACATGATACATAGCATAGATGCTGATGTTCTAATTGAAACTACAGCTAGTAATTACAAGGATGCTGAACCTGGTTTATCACATATTACTGCTGCAATGAAGGCTGGGCTACATATAATCTCAGTTAATAAGGGTCCTCTTGCTCTTGCGTTTCCATCTCTTATGGAATTAGCATCATATAATCAAGTTTTGATGCGTTTTAGCGGTACTGTTGGTGGTGGCACTCCAATTCTTGACTATGCAAAAAATAGTCTTAGTGGAGAAAGAATAGTATCATTTCAAGGAATTCTAAATGGTACAACAAATTATATTTTAAGTAACATGCACTCCGGAATGTCATTTGAGACTGCTCTTACTGATGCAAAAAAAAGAGGGTATGTTGAAGCTGATGAATCATTAGATCTAGACGGATTAGATGCAGCTGCAAAACTTGTCATATTAGCAAATTGGATAATGGGAATGAAAGTAACTATGCCTGATATTAAATTAACAGGAATTCGTAAAGTAAATGATGAAATAATAAAAAATGCAGAAAAGAATGCAACTGCAACAAAACTAATTGCCTCATGTAATGGTGGGCTTGAAGTATCACCCAAACAAATTCCAATAAATGACCCACTTTGTGTTAATGGAACGTTGAATGCGATATCATTCACATCTGAACATTCAGGTACACAGACAATTATAGGCAGGGGTGCTGGTGGAACTGAAACTGCTAGTTCTATTTTACGTGACTTGATAGATATTAGAAAAGAGATCTCAAGATTTTGAAATCTAATCTAATTTCTAAAAGTGAAACTGCATCTATAATGAAACAGATATCTGAAGAATGGAAAATTGAATTACCAAAAATAAAAAATCTAAGATTCTATCATATTAGTGACAATGAAATCATTATTACTGGTGACAGTATTACAGCAATAAAAATAGATGATAGATTCTTACCACATCTCTCAGAGATTGAACTATTGAAAAAATTCCCTCACATTATAGTTGATATGGGTGCAATAAAGTTTGTTTGTAAAGGTGCAAATATTATGAGACCTGGGATTACAAAATTAACTGATTTTAATGATGGAGCAATAATATGTGTGGTTGAAGAATCTAATAATAAATTCCTCTCAGTTGGTATTGCAAAGATGTCTAGTGATAAGGCTAATTCAACAAAAACTGGTATTGTAGTTGAAAATTTACACTATATATCAGACAAATTTTGGGAAACTAAAAAAGAAATTAAAGACTAAATTTTTTCAGTAAATTCTTGTATACCGTCTTTTTTGACAACCATAACGTCTATTCCATCTCCACTAAATGAATCACGCATTGTTGCAGAGCGAACAGATTTTTTTGCTAAATCAACAGCTTCCTTCTCAGACAAATTTTCTTTAAACTGAGGATCTAATACACCAAGTGCCATTTCTGCACCAGTACCAACTGCTGCATACTCATCAGGTAAAACAGAACCAAGTGGATCTAGTGTGTAAATTTTTGGTTTATCGGTAACACCGCCAACGATAACTTGTGTAAGTAATGGAAAGAATCTTCTTTCATACATCATGTTAGACATCATTTTTGCAACAGAATTTGGTGGTACATCACGTTTCAATTCAAGTTTTCTAATTTTTGCTAATGCAGAAATCTGTAACGAAAGTAATTGCATATCAGCGACAAGACCAGCACATGTAGCGCCAACAAAATCAGTGATTGGAAAAGTCTTTTTTGTTGTTTTACTTACAAGAAAATTTCCATATGCAATTCTTCTTTCACTAGCAAATACCACTCCTTGATCAAATGTTATACCAACTGCAGTTGCACCAGGCATGTACATTGCACACATATCGTTACCTGCTAAATAAGACAATAAAAGTCATTGCCAAAAAACGTGCGCAAAACAATTTGACAGAAATCAAAAAAATAGGAGACCGTTCTTTCAGCCGAGATACGCAATTGCGCTTTCACGCGGTTCGCACCGACTTTACAAACGATCTGATTAACGACGTCTACGTTTCTTAGCTGGTGCTTTTCGTTTCTTAGCGCCGCCACGTTTCTTGGCTGGTGCTTTTCGTTTCTTAGCGCCGCCACGTTTCTTGGCTGGTGCTCTTCGTTTCTTGGCTGGGGCTTTTCGTTTTTTACCGCCACCGCCACCGCCACGTTTCTTAGCGCCGCCACGTTTCTTGGCGCCACCGCTACGTCGTTTTTTACCGCCACCTGCTGCTGCCTTTCGTTTTCGAGCTGCCTTTCGGGCAGATGCTGAACGTTTGGCTGCTAGTGCTGCGGCTTTTCGTTTGCGAGTGCGTGCTGCTTTTTTAGCTGCTGCGCGTCTCGCTGCTCTTGTCATAGCCATACATTCATGCGATGACTGTTACGTGTTATATTGTGCAAGTTACTACTTTTTGTACACTTGGTGTAATTTTTTCAAGTTAATTTTTAGAATTTGATCGCGAAAACTCTTCCAACAAAACACAAAAACATTTTGTTGTCTTTGATAATAGATCGATTTTTGCAAATTCATTTGGTGAATGCATACGACAAAAAACGTATGATGTGCCAATTGAGATACATGGAACGTGTAAATTGTTAACAAATGAATACATTGGACCGGTTCCAGCACTTGATACGTTCAAAATATAGTCACCAAAAATTTTTTTTGCACTGTTACATGTTATTTTTACTATTTCTTCATTTGAATTTGTTCTTGCAGCAGCTTCTGCATTCAAAACATTGATCGTTATATCACCATAACCATTTGCTTTCAAATGTTTTTTTAACCGATTAACTTGTTTTTTTGGATCCATTTTTGGCACCAAACGAAAATCAATCTTTACTTTTGCAGTTGAAGGAAGTACTGTTTTAGAACCCTTTCCAGTATATCCTGATACTATACCTGCAATATTACATGTTACACCTGATACAAGTGCCTTCTTTGCTTCAAATTCATTTTTATCATTAACAAAATTTTTTATACCATATTCTTTTTTGAATTCATTTGTATCAAATGGCTCTGATTTTATTATTTTCAAATCATTTTTTGATAATGGTAAAACATCATCATGCCAATTTTTAATCAAAATTTTACCATTTTCATTTCGTAATGTTCTTAATGCATTAATTAATCTCCATGCTGGGTTTTTAATGATAACTGCAAGACTTGAATGTGCATCAATACGTGATTCTTTCGTTTCAAGTTCCACATACAGTAATCCCTTCATGCCAAGGCTAATCACTGGTCTATTTTTTGTATCAACATAACCAAATTCCCAAATCACTCCATCACATGAAAATTTTTTCTTATATTTTTTTAGATACTGATCAATGTGTTCACTGCCATTTTCCTCTTCACCTTCGATAACGAATTTGATATTACATGGGACATCGCCATAAGTTTTTAGAAATGATTCAACAGCCTTGATACGTGTAATTAATTCACCTTTATCATCTGATGCACCACGACCATAAATTTTATTACCAATTATTTTACCGCTAAATGGTTTGTTATCCCATAAATCAAATGGTTCAACAGGCTGTACATCATAATGATTATAAAATAATAATGTCTTGTTAGGATTTTTTTTAGATTTAACTTCACCATAAACAAGTGGTGCGACATTTTTCTTTAATCGTAAAACTTCTGACTTAATCCCAGATTTTTTTAATATTTTAGAAACAAGAACTGCACATTCTTCTATACCTTCATTCTTTGCAGAGATACTTGGTTGACGGATTAGTGTTTGTAGATCTTTTAAAAGATCTGGCATATTCTTGTCTACAAAATCTAAAGTTTTTTTTACATTCATTTTATTTTATCAAATGGTTTTAGAACATATGGTAAGTTTTCAATTAGATCACTTGCAGTAATATGTAAACCAAATTGCTTTTGAGTGATTTTACCAGATAATCCATTAACAAATGCAGAAGCGGATGCCGCTTCTAGTGAATTTCTATTTCTTGCTAGAAACCCTGCTGTTATTCCAGATAGCACATCACCAGTGCCACCAACCGTCATTGCTGGTGTGTTTTTTACATTTGTGAATGTTTTTACGCCATTTGAAATTATGTCGATCTCTCCTTTTAGTAGAATTGTAATTGAGTTATTTTTAGCGTGTTTCTCAACAGCTTGAGTTCGTTTAACTTTATTTTCTGATGGAATTTCACCAAATAATCTTTTGAATTCTCCTGTATGTGGTGTGACAACCACATTTTTGTTTGCAATTAATGGAAGAACTTCTTTTACAAGTGAACTGGCATCAAGTGATAAACGAACATCACGATTAAGTAATGATTTTACAAGTAATTTCAATGCCTCAACATCTTGTATTGCAAGGCCCATACCAATTGTTGCTGAATCCAAATCTTGTGGTGCCTGTCCTAGTAGTTTATTCACAGTTCCACGAGTTAATTTAGAATCAGCCATAGGAATTACAATAAGATCAGGAGATATTGCACGAGTTGATTGCACATTTATTTTTGGAACTGCTGTATAGACTAAATCAGTTCCAGAACGTAATGCAGCTAATGAAGATAGTATAGGAGCGCCATGATACATATAACTTCCACCAACAACCAACACTTTTCCATTATCACCTTTTCTAGAATTTGATTTTCTAGAAGGAATGAATTTCTTTACAAGTGATGAAGTTAGAGTTATAGTTTTCAATATAACACCTTATTTTTTTGTAGAATAAACCTTCTTTTTGGTTTGTCTTTTTGTTACCTTGTTAAAGAATACTTTTCTAGCGAATGCAAGATATGTTGTATGACCTACTCCTCTAAATGAATGTCTAGTTTTTCCTTCTCGTGCATCAATATGTCTTAGTATATGTTCAGTTGATTCAATATCTGAAAATTCATTTTTGACGAATGCAGCTGCAAGTTTTTCCAGCTGGTTCATAGTAGGGCAGATTGCCATAACTGTACCACCGCCTTTTAACATCTTTCTTACTTGTGGAATAACAGTCCATGGGTCACCAAGATCAATTATAGCCAAGTCCACGTTTGTAACTGGATTTCTTTTTGCCTTCTTGATATCAAATTTTTTCATAGTAACAAACTCTGCCATTCCTGCTTTTTCGATATTTTTTTTGGCAATTTTCATAAATTTTGGTTCTACATCAAATGTATAGACATGACCTTTTGGGTTTACAATACTTGCCAAAAATGTTGTAAGTGATCCACTACCAGTACCAATTTCTACAACCTTTTGTCCCGATTGTAGACCTGTTCTAGCTGCAATGTAGCCTAAATCCTTTGGATAAACAATTTGTGTTCCATGTTGCATCTTCATAATATAATCATGGATGTTTGGAGGAAGTGCGTAAACATACTTGTCTTTGTTTGTAACAAGTCTAGAACCAAATTGTTTTCCTATTGCATCAGAATGTTTTATGATACCAATATGAGAATGAAACTGCTCTTTCTTACTTACCTTCATTAACCATTTCTTTGAGTGATCATAGAAAAATAATACAAAATCACCCGCTTTGATTTTTGCCATAGTACAAACTCGATATAACCTAACTTAATTCTATTTCCCTCGTTGGGTTCCCCATAATTTCACATGTAACCGTGAGGAGAATCCAAGATTGTTGGAGTTTGCTAGAGATGCGATACTTCCTTCAATTGTAGCTAATTCCTCTTTTGTTTGAGCCTGAGGCATCAAAAGTACTTGTTCATTTGATATACTATATTTTTTTACAAGTTTAGTAATTTCATCAATGTCACTTTTATTCTCAACTACAAACTTGAAAAAACAATTTTCACGATTAGAAAAAAATGTATAACACTCAGAGTCCTCACACATTTCAAGTGGATTGTTAGAGTTACTAGTTTTTGGTGAAACATTCCATTGATCAACAAGGTCAGTTAACATTTTTTTGGGTACAATTGTGCCGTTTGTTTCAACCTCAACATAATAGTCAGGTTTTAGAAATGATAGTAACTCTACTAAATCATCTGCCTGCATCATTGGCTCTCCACCAGTAATTACAAGGTGTTTGATGTTAAACTGTTCAATCTCATCCTTCACTTGATTTATAGAAAGTTCTTTGACCTCCTTTGAGTAATCATAATTATCCCAATCCCAAGTGTATTTTGTATCACACCAAGAACATTTTAGATTGCACAATGCTGTACGTAAAAAAACTACGTCCTTTCCAGTGTTTATTCCCTCACCTTGGATTGATTTGAAAATCTCACTTATTTTCATGATGTGTTAAACCAACTATTCAATATATTTTAAAACTAACAAAAATAACACGTAATGAGAATGAAATGCATTATCTGTGGCTGTAAGGAACATAGATTAATTGGCTGTGTAAAACACAAGGCAAAAAAATGTAGTTGCTACAAATCAAATTAATGTACAAATTGAAAGCGATTTTGTTTGTATCCTTTTTGCAGTTTTCCCGTAATTGGAATTAGATTACTACAATACTCACATCTATTGTTATCATCAAGATGCCACTCCTGAATATCAAATCCATATCGCTTTACAACAATTTTGTTACAAGCGGAACAGTAGGTATGTTCCCACTTATGACCTGGAACATTACCAAGATAGACATACTTCAATCCCTGACTTTTTGCAACCTCATAATGCTTTTCTAAAGTTTCTACTGGTGTACTAGGATATTCCATCATCTTGTAATCAGGATGGAATCTCAGGAAATGTATTGGCATTTCCGGTCCAAACTCATCATAAACAAATTTTGAAAGTTTTTTTGCATATACTAGACTGTCCCCAACTTCTGGAACAATCAAATCAGTTATTTCGACATGAATGTTTGTCTTATCTCTAATCTCTAGTAATGAATCAAAGATTGGCTGCGGATCAGGAACGCCAATAAATTTTCTCGTGAACTCTGGTTCTGCACTTCCCTTGAAATCAACTGTTATGCAATCAAGAAATTCACCCATCATTTTTACAGTTTCTGGTGTATCATATCCGTTTGAAACAAACGCGTTAAACAATCCCTTCTTTCTTGCCGCAACTCCACAATCTCGTGCAAACTCTATGAATATTGATGGTTCGTTGTATGTGTATGCAATTCCATGTGCTCCATACTTTACAGCAGTGTTTGCAACATCCTCAGGAGTCATGTCTATACCTTCAATCTTACGTCGTTGACTAATGTCAGAGTTTTGACAGTACTTACAAAGCCAGTTACATCCTGTTGTAGCTATTGAGTAAATCTTACTTCCAGGCCAATAATGTATTACAGGTTTTTTTTCAATAGGATCAATGTGCCCTGAAATTACCTTACCATATGCATAAAGTTGTAATTTACCGTCTTCATTTCCACGTATTGCACAAAGTCCAATCTGATTTTTTCCAATTTCACAGTATCTTGCACATGCAGTACACTTTACTTTTTGATCAGGTAATTTTTCATAAAGAATTGCCTCTTTGGTCATAAGTTATCTATGGAATTATGATATTTAGGATTTCCAAAGCTTACTTTGGTAAGTCCTTGAATGTTTTTCGTTTTTTTCTGCCAATCATGTAAACTACCCAACCAGCTGCAAGACATACAACACATAGAATGGCAACTAATTCATTCATACCAAATATTCATTCTGCCTTGGTTAAAAATTTCTTCCTGTAAAATAGTCCAACTAGAATTGTTCCGATGAATGGAGTAGTCCAATATAGCCATAAATCATGTGGAATTCCTGCTATAATTGCTGGTGCGAGTGAACGTATTGGATTCATTGATGCGCCAGAAATTTCACCAAAGAACAGTACATCAAGAGCAATAATTCCACCAATCGCAACACCACTAAGTTTCGCAAGTTTCTTGTTACTTACTATGATGAAGATAACCCACATCAAGAATATTGTTGCCAAAATTTCTAACCCGATGATTGATCCCCAGTCATAGTTGAGGTTTGGTGCGTTGGTTCCAATATTCGCATAGTCACCAAAGACAAATAGTACAAATATACTTCCCAAAAATGCCCCAACTGCCTGCGCGCCAAAGTATACTGGAAGTTGTTTTCCACTTACGTGTTTTGTCATGAAAAATGCTATTGTTACTGCTGGGTTAAAGTGAGCCATCGAATATTTTCCAAATGCATAGACAACAATTGTTAGTGCAACAAAGTGTCCTGCAGCAATAAAACTAATTCCATAAATTCCACCCAGTATTTCCTCATAAACTATGGAACCTGTTGCACCAACTACAAGTCCAAAAGTTCCGATTAGCTCCGCGATAAAGATTATTTTGTCTGATGAGGTCATTACTAACCTATACAAACAAATGGATTATGTAAGTAAACGCAATTCCAAGTCCTGCAGCTCCTGGTATTGTAATCAACCAAGAAAATATTATCTGTCTGCTAACTTTCCATCGAACAGCACGTTTCCTTCGTGCTGCACCAGCCCCCATTATAGTACCTGTAATTGCATGAGTTGTACTGGCAGGGATTCCAAATATTGCAAAAATAGCTAACATCAATCCACCACCAGTTTCAGCTGCAAATCCTTGATATGGTTTCAATCTAGTGATTTTAACACCAAGTGTTTTGATAACTTTGTATCCTCCAAAGAATGTACCAAGACCCATTGCGCCAGCCGCTGCAAAGATTACCCAAAGTGGCATATGAATTTCAGAAATAAGATCAGCTGAAAATAAGATAAGAACAATTATTCCCATGGTTTTTTGTCCATCGTTTGCTCCATGAGTAAGTGCAAACCAGGCAGATGATATTATTTGTAGCCTACCAAATGTTTTGTTTACTATAGCGGGTTTACGATTAGCAAGAAATACAATTATCACTCCTGCCAAAGCTATACCAAAAACCATTCCACCAATTGGCGCGATTACTATTCCAGCAAAAACTTTGGTCAATCCACCATAAACAAGCTCTTCAAATCCTAATCCTGCAATACCAGCACCCATTATTCCACCAATCAAAGAATGGCTGTTGGAAATTGGTAATCCAAAATATGTACACAGTGTACTCCAAGTAATAGCCCCTGCTAAACCACCAATAATCATGTAGACAGTAATCTCATCAGGACTGACAATTCCTTTTGCAATAGTAGTTGCAACAGCTACTCCAAAGATGAATGGTCCAGCAAAATTAGCAACCGCAGATATTGTAACTGCATGTATTGGTCTTAATACACGTGTTCCAATCACGGTAGCAACAGAATTAGCAGAGTCGTTGAACCCGTTTACAAAGTCAAAGATTAGCGCTATAATTATTGCTGCAATCGCTAACTCTAACATAAAATGTCACGTATATTTTAGAACTATATCTTCCACCACATCAGCAACATCTACACATCTGTCTGATGCAGATTCCATTTTTTCATAGATATCTTTTAGTTTGATTATTTCTATTGGATCTTTACTCTCAAAGAGTTTGGATATAGCAGTTGAGTACAAATCATCTACCTTGTGTTCAATTGCGCTTGTATTTCTACAGTGTTCAATCATTGTAGAAGGGTTCTTAATATTTCGTAATTTTGATGTCATTAATTCTACTTCTTTTGTTGCATTCACCAATTCATTTGCCATATCCAATGCGTATGGAGGAGTAGTGGTTATTTTATAACTATGAAGTCTTGCAGATATCCCATCAATATGATCAATTGTATCATCTATTTTTGATGCAACCCTTTGCATGTCCTCACGATCTAGTGGTGTGATGAATGTACTGTTCAATTCAGAAAAAATATCTCGCACTAGTTTATCAGCCTCTGTTTCAATAGTATGTATTTTCTTGTGACATTCAGCATTTTTAAGATCTGATAACATGATGACTAATTCTCCAGATATCTGAACAGCTTTTTTTGCCAAGTCATCTAAAGTTACTAAAATTTTCTTTTCATTTGATTTTACCCATGAAAAGAATTGCCCCATGAGTTACCCTGAAATGATTTGGAGTTAACCCTGATCAACATATTCTATATTGTAACTATATAGCATAATGGTAA
This sequence comes from uncultured marine group I thaumarchaeote, assembly GCA_902608175.1. Classification (GTDB taxonomy): domain Archaea; phylum Thermoproteota; class Nitrososphaeria; order Nitrososphaerales; family Nitrosopumilaceae; genus Nitrosopelagicus. The sequence continues at coordinate 18,877 of CACLNC010000006.1, forward strand.
ACTTGTAATGTATTCTATTAATTAAAATATCAACACGATCGGATACAAGATATGCTAATTATAGACTGTAAAGAAGTAGAATCAATCCAGCATGAACTTGCAGTTTACGTCTCAGATCAGGTTGGGGCTGTTCCAAACCTAAAGTATCATGAGTTTATTCTGTCACCAATTGAGGATGATGGGGTGATTGACACTAATCTTGTTGTCACATCAATCAAAGAATTCCTGGCTTCAATCGGTGAGACATACAACTTTGCTGTAATTTCAAAAGATGATACTATATCCATAGAATCTATTAGAGGAAAAGTGATTGAACGTCAACCAAAGCCAAAAGCTGACCTATTTTCGTGCCCACACTGTGGGTTTATGACTCAATATGAGGTGGAATATAATACGCATAAAAAAATCCATTATCTAGGATGAAATGATTTTTTAATAGAGTTTTTTGGAGAATAAACAATGAAGACAAAACAAATTGCTGTAACTGCTGCTATAGCAGTTCTTGGAATTGCAATACTTGTTTCTGCTACAACTTATTGGAGTGAATTTCTTGTCATGCAAGAAAACAGAATAAAACCAATGGAGTACAACACCGCAATTGGTTCACCAATTTTTGGTTCTGAAACTGCAACTGTAACAATATTAGAGTATGGTGATTATCAATGTGAAATGTGCAAACATTGGTTCCATAACACACGTTCGCAGATAATTGAAAATTATGTAGATTCTGGTAAGGTAAATCTTTACTTTATGGATATCCCATTCTTAGGACGAGACTCTGCAAAAGCAGCTAATGCATCATATTGTGCAGAAGAACAAGGAATGTATTGGGAGTATCACAGTATGTTATACGAACATCAAGAGGGTATCGACGATGGTTGGGCTAGTCCTGAACGACTAAAGTCATTTGCATTTAGTCTTGGTCTTAATGCTGATCAATTTTCAGAATGTATCGATCTACAAAAATACAAACAGAGAGTAAAGCTAAACTCAGATAAATCAGTTAGCCAAGGAGTACAGAGTACACCATACTTTGTAATTATAAATTCAGATGGTGAACAGCAAAAAATATCAGGTGCACAACCATATTCTGTATTTCGACAAGTAATAGAATCGATGTTATAAGTTGGCAAACAGCTTTAGGCTAGTCTTTTCAAATTTTAGGTATCTAATAGTTGCTATTGCAATATTCAAAGCAATGTTGATACCACTGTCATTGGTTTCAGAGTTTTTATTTTTTGAACCGTTTGTTATTTGGTATATTGCACCAGATAGAATTGTTAGTTTTGCATTGATCCTTGCTGTATCAGCACTTTCTGGTATTGTGATATCCATGAATATCTATAGAGTTAGATTACTAACAGTGAAAACGCGAAAAATTGGTGGAAGTATACTTGGCTCCTTGATCGGGGCATCTGCCGGGGCCTGCAGCTGTGGTCCAATAGGATTTACTGTAATCACTACTTTTGGAACTGCTGGAAGTGTTGCAACATCTTTTCTAACAGAATATGAGATTCCATTACGTCTTGCATCAATTGCAATCCTATTGATAGTGCTTTTTACCACAACCAGATCGCTTTCCTTTGAATGCAAGATCAAAAACTAACCAGAGTTTTTTTAGAAATAAAACTTGATAACCAATTAGCCAAACATTTGTAACCAATGTGAATAACAGTGCTTTTTGATATACAAAATTGTGTCTATCATATACATCCCAAAAAGACCAAACAAATCAACTCATTCTGATGATCTGGATGAGGAAGATTCAGAATAATAATTTCCTTTCTCTTTCTATTTTACCATCTGTAATGTTGTTGTCAAACTAATTTCCATAACCATGTTAATAGATAATGTAATCTCATCAGAAACTGATGCCACGAACTGGTCAGGATATTAGAAAATCAATAGAAGCAAACTGGAATGAATATCTTTCAAAGTATGGAAATTTATTTTCATCTGACAGCATAAGTGGATCTAGTCCACCATCTGTCTTTGTTGGTTCTTATGGTTACCCAAAAGTTTGGGTTGGACCAATGGTGCCACCAATACATGGTGACACAACAGTACTAGATTCACCAGAACAATGGGTTGGCAAGTCACTTGAAGAGATAGTGAATTTTAGATTAAATTTGGTTAGGGGAATTCAAAAGGTTGCGGTATCAAAACCTGAAGGAAGATATGTTGAAAACCTACAGGATGTTGCAATGTCATCTGGACCAATTGACTCTGATATAGAATTTCAAAAAGATACAATTCCAATCACATCAATTGACGGTGAGAGTGCGCCCTTTGGTCCTATCGGTGAAGTAAAGAAAGCAAAGTATTCACCAACATCAACAGTCCGCTCAATTGAAAAAGTATACTATGACAATGATCTAAAAGCAGCAGATGCGGTTCTTAATCTTTACAACAGCGGTGTTGAGATTTCAAAGATTCAAAAATGTTTTAGTATTGGAATGCTTGGTAAAGAAAGAAAACTTGTTCCCACACGATGGAGTATCACCGCAACTGACGACATTATATCTAACTCATTAGTTTCACGAATATTAGATTATGACATGATTGATTCATGCCAAATGTTTTCTTTTGATCATCTTGGAAATATTTTTTCAGTTATTTTATTTCCACATAGATGGTTATTTGAAATGCAAGAAGCATGGCATGATGGCAACTCAATTGGTTTCGGTTCTGACTATGAAGATGCAAAAGGAATTGATCATCCACCAGCAATCGCTGGAGCATATTTTGCGGCAAAGCTAGGAGTGGCAGAATATCTAGATAAGATACGTAAGCAAGCTGGCATTCTCATTCTGAGGGAAATTCAGCCAGAATATGCTGTACCAGTTGGTGTATGGCAAATACGTGAAGCCATAAGGGAAGCAATGAAACAAAAACCAATACTTACTGATACATTAGATAGTGCGGTGAGTCTATCTACAAAACGCATGAGTATAAGCAAATCAGAATGGTTTGCTCATGGAAAAATGCTAAAACTTCTGCGCCAAAAGTCAATTGAAGACTTTTTCTAAAGACAATATTTATTGAACATTCAGAGGATATTATTGTTGCAAAACCAAAGTATGATATTTGTAATTCTTCTTATTGCTAGCCCAATTCTATTTACAATTGTTGCATACCCAGACACCTTCAGTCTAAGTTGGAATCAAGGAAGAGGTGGATTCCTATTTGCACTTGCATTCATTGTTGCTGAACTAGTCGGTTTGAAATTCACTGTATCAAAAACTCGACAACGTATGGTGTTACCACTAATTGGAGCAACTGTTGCATACTTTGTTGCATTAGATTTTGGACTGCATGATTACATCATGAGTTTTGTTGACGTATTTGGAATTCTAAAATGGTCTTGGGAATGGCTATTTGATTTTGTTGTGATGACTGCCTTTGTAATTGGTGCACTTGTGATAATGTTTGGTAAGAAGTGGATACGAATAGCACCGGCAGGACCAATATTTCTTGCTGGTAACGCAATGATACTTGCTTTAGATGCATTTTTCCCTTACGATACACTTGGTCCACTACAATACATTGTACCAACGTTAGTTCAAGCAAATGTTTGGGTGATAACTGCATTAGATCTTGGAGTTGCAACGGCTCGTGATAACTTGATGTTTCTTAATGGAGACTTTGGTCCATTTGCACTTCAAGTGTTTTGGCCGTCTGCTGGTGTACATAGCATAATTATCTATTCACTTGTAATGATGGCATTCCTCATCAAGATGAGAATTGATAGAAATCGTAAGATTGTGTATTTTGTAATAGGAATTTTTGGAACAATATTTGTTAATATGATTCGTATATTCTCTCTTTCTGTATACGCACTAAAAGTAACAACAAACCCAGAGGCGTGGGAGGAATTTCATTCTGTTGCGGGAGAAATTATGTTCTTACCATGGCTCTTCATATTCTTACTCGTAGTAACAGCGATTGAAACAAAACGTCTAAAGAGATTAGAAGAGGAAGAAAAAAAGAATACTAATGTCAACTGATGATATTGAACAGCCAAAACCAAAATCAAGAAAATACTGGATAGGTTTAGCAATTTTTATTTCAATGATGACGTGGATTGCGTTTAACTATGATACAATATTTCCTTAGATTAAAAATAACTTGTAATACTGCTTTGACCTTCCAAATCAGAGAACTCTGAAACTTTTACACCTAATCTTCTTATTGGAATCTCTTGGTCATCTAGTGCCTCCCTAAGTAGTTCCGCAGAAATTTTTTCTAATTCCTCTAAACTACTAGTTGAATTCTTCAACATTCTTGATCTAGTCTTGTTTGTCATGTCTTGCTGAACAAATTGGATTCCAACAGATCTGAACAATTTATTTTTTTCAAGAACTATAATGTGAACCTGCTTACAAAGATCATTAAGGCTATGAAGAAGGAAGTCATATTCTTTTGAATCCTGTTTTAGTGTTGAAATCTTACTAATCTGAATTGTCTCTTGTTTTTCCTGAACTGGTTCATTATCAATTCCCTTTGATGCGTTAAATAACCAGGCTGCAGTTTTCCTACCAAACTTCTTATTCAATTCAAAAATATCAATTTTTGATAAATCCTCTATAGTTTCAAGCCCATCATCAAGAAAAATTTCTTCCGTTTTCTTTCCAATTCCTGGTATATCTCTCACTTTTAATGGATTCAAAAATTCTGACACTTGTTCAGGTTTTACTACAGTTAACCCATCTGGTTTTTGGAAGTCAGATGCAATTTTTGATACAAGCTTATTTGGAGAGATTCCAACTGAACATGAAAGTTTTATTTTTTCTCTAATCTGGTTCTTTAATTGCTGTGCAATATGCGATGCTGTATCAAAATTATTCTCAGATCTATTTGTAACATCTAGATATGCTTCATCCCTACCAACATACTCGAAAACATCCCCAAATCCTTTGATAATTTTCATTGCGTTAGATGATATCTCTGAGTAGAACTCAAAGTCAGCAGGAAGAAATATTGCATCTGGTTTTTCTTGCAGTCTTTGTTTTGCAAGTTTTATTGGTATGCCTGACTTTACATCAAACTTTCTTGCAGTATAATTTGCTGTGGCAATTGCTCCACTGTCACCACCTCTATCAGAGAATATGCATACAGCAACAGGTTTTGTTTTTAGTTCTGGTTTCCGAATCTCTTCACATTGTGCATAGAAATAATCAAAATCAATATGAAATACAACTCGTACCATTAAATCTATTTAGAATAAATGTTTATTATAATTTCACTTTTTGAGCATAAAACGAGAAATGTTAGTCAAACTTTCGCTTAACTAACCATCTCATCGTCATCGACCCCAACGGATGAAGATGACAATATGTATCATAATACCACAATTAAAAAATGTTGCAGTTAGACTAGAAATAGTTTTTACTGAATAGAGAAATTAATGGCATATGGGTGATGCTGAAACTTTTGGTGTTGAAAAAGGGTATGGAGAGAAAGTCATAGAATGGATAAATGCTGAATCAGAGAAGAAAAAAGTAAAGCTAGAGGCACGACTTTATGGTTATGATATAACTACAGAAAATTTTGGAACATTTGAGATGTTTTCTTGGATGGGTGACGTTAAATCAGCGCGTAACATGATTGTGCGTGCAAGCAAGAAATTCAAGGTTCGCGTAATAGAAGGCGGTTATAAAACAAAAGATAAGACATACTCTACAAAAAAAACTGATTATGCCATGGTGAGAAAGGGAGAACGTGTAATTGGTCACTTGAAATTCTCTGCATCAAGATTAGGAAATCCATTTTGGAAACTAGAAGAGGAAGAGAGAAAATGACTAAGATTGGAATAATTGGAACTGGTATGCTTGGTGAAGCAGTTGGTCTGCACCTTCTAAAATCTGGTTATGCACTTTCCGTATTCAATCGAACTAAATCAAAGACTGAAAATCTTGTAAAGAATGGTGCAACAGTGGTTAATTCACCGATGGATATTGCAAAAAATTCAGATCTTGTAATTACAGTGGTAAAAGATGCAGCATCTGTAAAACAAGTTTCATTTGAAAATGATGGAATACTTGATGGTAATCATGATGGACTTGTAGTGGCAGATATGAGTACAGTTAATCCAAGTTCTGCAAAGGAAATTTCGAAGAAATTTCAAGAAAATGGGATTGATTTTGTGGAAATCCCGGTTATGGGTGGACCAAATGTTGCCATTGATGGAAAACTTGTCCTAATGGCATCAGGAAATAAAGATGCTTATGAAACACATAAGAATATCTTTGAAACTATTGCACACAAGAATTTTTTCCTCGGTGATAGTGGTGCAGCGCATTCGATAAAACTTGCAATGAATTTACAGATTTCCATGTTAGCGCTTGCATTATCTGAAGGAATAACACTAACAAGAAAAGCTGGATTTGAACCGGAAAAGTTTCTTGAGATACTAAATTCTACTTACTTTAAGACTGGAATGAGTGAAAATAAAGCTCATAACATGATCAAAAATAGTTTTGAACCAACATTCATGCTGAAAAACATGACAAAAGATCTGGGAATTATAAACGAAGCTGCAAAGTCATTCAATGCGGATCTACCAATGGCAAAACTTGCAAGTAAGGTTTACCAGGATGCAGTTGAGGATGGATTTGGTGAGATTGACTATACTGGAATTCTTGCTTATTTAAAAAAAATCTCTGATAATTAATCTAACATGGTTTTTGCTAGCAATTGTGCAACACGCAATGGTTCTGGAACAGAACCCTGTAATGTTATCTTGTTAAGCAACTGCTTACACTCTAAAACTGTACATCCTTCATTTCTCACATACAAATCAAATGATGTATCTAGAGAAATTTTTTCGCGCTCACCTAGCATTGAATACTTTTCAAGTTTCTCCTTATAGTCAGCAGGAAAATGCTTCTTGATTGTGTCTTCTAACCCTTCAGATTCTTTGTATGTTATCCCAATTATAGGAATCTGAAATATATCATAAAGTTTCTTGATATCAATAATATTGTATAATGAAATTACCAAACCAGAAATTAAAACATATGATATGTCTGGGCGTTCTACTTTATTATACATGTCAATGATTGCTTCAGTTGCATCATCTCCTTTTAGTGTAGAATTACCGAAAACAAAACCATCAACTACAAAATCGTTTGACATTATGACACCAGAAAGAATTGATTTTTCAGAATTCTGTCTAAAGCTTTCCGCTATTGCAAGACCACGAATGCCTTTTTTTTCAAGATGAAGAGATCTCATTACGCTTATTCCTTGAATATGCACGATATGCAATACCAGTGACTATCATTAATGCTGCTGTTAACCCACACCAGATAGCGAATTCACTCATACTTGTATCATCCATATAATAAAATGGAATGAGAGTTAGATAAATCCATTTGATGAATCATTAGATTATTACGTTAATACCATTCACTGATAGTATTGGTAAAAGAATTTGATTATGATTTGGTTGTTGTTGGTGCAGGACCAGCTGGCTCATCAGCTGCATACGCTGCCGCTAAAAATGGCTGTAATGTTGCATTAATAGAGAAAGAAAAAGTGGTTGCGGAGACTGTTAGAACTAGTGGAGTAACATGGATTGATTATTGCAAAGAATTTGGGATACCTGAAGATTGTTACAATCCAATTCGCTCATACAAATTCTGCTCACCAAAAAATACAGCATCAATCAGTGAAGAAATCCCAAAAGCAGCAGTTCTTAATGTTAGAAAGACATACAGATTCCTTGCTGAACAAGCAAAAGAAAGCGGCGTTGATATTTTCCTTGATACAACTGTGAATGACATCATTAAAACTAATGAAAATATTTCTGGCGTAAAGGCAAATTCAAATAATGAGGAGTTACTTTTCCACTCTAAAATGGTCATCGACGCTAGTGGATTTGGTTCTGTTGTGGTAAAATCACTAGGGAAAGTAGAACAATGGGAACGATTTGGAGTTGGTGCAGAATATGAAGTGGATGTAGAGCATGTTGATTCAGATTCATGGTGGCTAATGGTTGGTCAGATGTATTCACCAGCTGGGTATGCTTGGATATTTCCTGTGTCAAAAAATCGTGTAAGAATTGGTGTTGGCGTAGGTAAACCGGAGTCAGAAATTGATCCAACTAAAAGACTTGATGAGATGATAAAAAATAAACTTGGACCTATCAAAGATCTTGGAAAACTATCGAACAAAGAATTTCATTATGGGTTAATACCTAATGAAGGTCTTACAAGAAAAACTGTTTATGACAACTTGATTCTTGTTGGTGACTCTGCAGGAATGGCAAACCCACTTGTATTGGAAGGAATTCGTTATGCAATAAAGTACGGACGACTTGCTGGAAATATTTCAGCAACAGCACTTCATACAGGTAATACGTCAGAGAAATTTCTTGAAAGATATGAGCAAGTGTGGAAAAAAGAAATTGATGCAAAGATAAACTCTGCACATAAAGTTCAGAAACGCTGGCTAAATCTCACAGATGATGATTGGGATAAAGAAATCACAATAATTAGTGAGTTAACATCTGATGAATTTCTAGATTTTATTCGTGCTGATTTCTCTATATCAAAAATAATTAAACTCGCAACACATCATCCAAAACTTGCCGTACGACAACTATTCAATATTGTGAGAGGTGGATGATGGACAAAACTGCAAGATATTTTGACAAATGGGCAACTATAGGAAGATCAGAAGATATGGAGATTGGTCATGGGTTAAATGTAAACAAATTTCTTGATAGTATTGATTTTGACAGAAAATTTAGTTTCTTGGATATAGGATGTGGTAATGGATGGGTAGTCAGAAAAATATCACATATTCCTAATTGTAAACAGGCTATAGGCATTGACAAAAGCAAAAACATGATAGAAAAAGCAAAAATGAAGAGAACTTCAAAAAAAGAGAAGTACTTTCAGGTAGAACTTGAATCTTGGAAAAACACTGTAAAATTTGATGTTGTTTTTTCTATGGAGTCACTATATTATTCAGTTCCAATGGAGCCCGCACTAGCTAAAGTTTACACCATTCTAAAACCAGATGGAGTTTTTTACTGCGGTACAGATTTCTACAGTGATAATCATCTAACAACACGCTGGGCAAAAGACATGAAAATACCAATGGATTTACGTTCAAAATCACAGTGGAAAAAGATGTTTGAGAAGATGGGTTTTACAACAAGAACAAAACAAGTCAAAGACCCAACGCACAAATCAAAATGGAAACGCGAATATGGAACACTATTTGTAATTGGAAAAAAACAAAGTGTTGATTGAAAATTGATGTATACATCTTACGACAATATTGGACTGCTAAAAGTTTTGAAGTTCTTAAAATCACATGAAGATGATTTTTTATCAGGTCAAGATCTTAGTGATGTCTTGAAAATTAGTAGGGTTGCAGTATGGAAGCATATCAAGACAATAAAATCACTTGGATATAAAATTGAATCAAAACAAAAGCTTGGTTATAGACTAGTAAAAAATTCTGAAAAACTACTTCCTTGGGAAATAACAGAAGGATTGAAAACACAAACTGTTGGAAAAAAAGTGTATTATTTTGACACGGTTGATTCAACACAAAATTATGCCATAGAAATATCAAAGAAAAAGAATGAAAGTGGTTCAGTAGTAATCTCACAGAGGCAAACCGCAGGACGAGGAAGAATGAACAGAAAATGGATCACCATAAAGGGTGGACTATCAATGTCTGTTGTTCTGCATCCAAAGTTTGATGCTTCAGTTAGTACATTATTCCCAATGGCGGCATCTCTTGCGTTAGCAACTGCAATTCAAAAAACTATCAATATAAAACCAAATGTAAAATGGCCAAATGACGTTGTGATTAAAGGAAAAAAAGTTGCCGGGATGATTGTTGATGCAAGTATACAATCAAATTTGATTGAGAGTATGGTTCTTGGTGTTGGTATAAACTTCAAAGTAGATACAAAACATCTTGAAAGTCAGTTAAAAGGAACTAAAAATTTTTACGGTGTTGCATCATTGTTAAAAATTGATGATACTACTAATCCATTGAAGATAGTACAGAATTTTTTTTCTGAGTTAGAAAAAATAATTGTATTACTTGATCAAGGTGAAACTAGTAAAATAATTCAAAGATGGGAAAAAATTTCTAGCACCATTGGGAAAAAAGTTTCTGTAAAAACAAATGATGGGATAATTACTGGACTTGCCAAAAAAATTAACAGTGATGGTTCGCTAAATATAGTAAAAAATGGGAAGGTCCAAAGACTTCTAGTTGGTGATATTTCCATATAGAATTGAAATATGTGTAGATAACTTTTAATTTAAATTCAAAATTAAATTCAAATAATTACATGATAAAAATTTCAATAAAAATTTCAATTTTGCTCATTACATGTGTATTAATTGCTAGCATTAGTTCAGTACAATCAATATATGGTCTAGACTCTGAGCAAATAACTGAAAAATTTGTAACTGCGGAGGAACATATGCTACATGGTGAATACAAACAAGCTGTAAAAATTTTTGATGATATGTTAGAAATGTCTCCATCAAATACTAAATTACTAAATCTAAAAGGTGTTGCACAAAGTAATTTGGGTTATCATAAACAATCAATGATTCAATTTTATAATGTATTAGAAATTGATCCTGATAACCTAACTGCATTAGCTGGTATGGGTGTTGGTTTTGCAAATTTTGGTGAGTATGTAGAAGCAAAAAAATACTTTGAAAAGGCATTAGAATATAATCCAAAAAATTATGTTTTGAATAATTATAATGTAATATTACAAAAATCAATTAGTAAATATCCTTATACACCAACTGAAAAACCGGAAATTTTAGAACAGACAAAGAATGAACTACCAAACTGGATAAAAAACACAGCCGGATGGTGGGCAAACGATGAGATTGCTGATTCTGAATTTATTTCTTCAATACAATTTCTTATAAAAAATAAAATCATTAAGGTTGGTTTTGTAGAGTCAAATACTGATAATCCTAAAGGAATACCACATTGGGTAAAAAATAATGCAAAATGGTGGTCAACAAATAAAATTCCTGACAAGGATTTTCTAATAGGAATAAAATATTTAGTTGAGAATGGAATAATTAGAGTTGATATCACTAAAGAATCAATTGAATATGATGATGGGAAAAGGCAGTGGGAATTTGAGAGATATTTAGATAAAATAAACCGTAATGTCTCAAATGAAAAAAGATATGTTGAATATCCAAATCCTAGCGGCGATGTAATTAAAAAATTCCTTAGAGATTATAAGAAATGGAATTTTGAACAGCAGATTGAAATTGGAAATCATAATTTTCCTGATGCAACGTATGAGATAATTGATGGTACATATCACCTATACTATCGAGTTTACATTAATGAACAACCATCAGGACTACCATTAGATCATGTTAGTACTCTAGTTGATTCTTTTTCATATTGGGAAAACTCTGAACTAGGAAATGGTGAGGATGGGAATGATGTCAAAGTTCACTTCATACCAACCCAAAAGAAATCTGATTCAAATCTATGGGTCACATGGGTTGTCAGGGATCTTGGTGAGGGTGTATTAGGACATGCATTCTTGAATAAAGGTGTAGTTGAGGTAGCATTAGGTGGATATGCATGCGATGGTAGTTTTCAGCTTTTTGATGTTGATACTGTTGAAACAATTATGACTCATGAGCTAGGTCATGGTATTGGACTGAAACATAGTACAAACCCTATCAGTATAATGTACCCAACACTAAGTGAGACAAAATATGCATATTGTATGCTTGCTATAGAAAAAAATTCTAATGTAGGAACAATAGTGTTGAATGATTCAAGTACCTAATTTTTTCAAAAGTTTCTCAAACAAATCTTTTGGAATCAAATTATTATCGTTTAATTGATTTAAAATTTCTTTGATAACAGATTTTTCATCATCGTTAAGATTACCTCCCTGTGGACCTGGTGGACCTGGTGGACCTCTTGGTCCTTGCTCACCAATTGTTCCATGTTGCCCTGGTGGACCTTGTTCACCTTGTTGACCTTGAATTCCTTGTGGTCCTTTAGGACCTTCTTGTCCTGGTAGTCCCTGATTACCACGTTCACCCTGTGGACCCTGTAATCCTTTATCACCAGGTAATCCTCTTTGTCCAGTTAATCCTTTGTCGCCTTGTTGACCTTGTGGACCTGACGGTCCTTTCTCACCCTGTATACCTGGCGTACCAGTCATTCCTTTTTCACCTTGCGGACCTTGTGGACCTTTAGGACCTAATTCTCCAGGTCCTCCTGGTGGACCTTGTTTACCAGAATGGCCTTCTGGTCCTGGTGGACCTGTTAATCCTTTATCTCCAACTATACCAGTTATACCAGCCTTACCTTGATCACCTTGCATTCCTTGTGGACCAGTTGGTCCCTTTTCTCCAGCTGGACCACTAATCCCTTTATCTCCTTTTAATCCTGCTTGACCTTGAATTCCTTTTTCACCTTGCGGACCTATTGGACCAGTTGTTCCTTTTTCACCTGGTGGTCCTGGTGGACCTGTTAATCCTTTAGATCCTGATTCACCGTCTTTACCTTTTCCGCCAATTGTACCTTGCGGACCTTGTGGACCTTTTTCACCTGTTGGTCCTCTATCACCAGTTATTCCCGGTGCACCAACAGGACCTTTCTCACCTTTTGGACCTGATGAACCTTTGTCACCTTTGTCACCTTTGTCACCAGTTAGACCTTTTGGTCCTAGTGGACCTTTGTCACCACCTGGACCAGGTAATCCTTTATCACCTTTATCACCAGTTAATCCTGCTTGACCTTTTGGTCCTTTTTCACCTGTTGGTCCTGGTAGTCCTGCTGGTCCTTGTTCACCAACCAAACCACGAGGACCAGATGCACCCTGCTGTCCTCTAGAACCAGACAAACCCCTTTGTGGAACAGTAGCTTCTTTTTTATAACGTGGTGGTGTTTTTGCAAGACCAACAGTACTGCGTTTTTGTGGTTTTACAACTTCTGGTTCAGTAACTTTGAGATATTCAGGTATCTTAAATTCAAGTGCGACTCCAGCTGATGAAAAATGATCAGTAATTACAATCCATACAACATCAACTTGTCTAACATGTTCAGGAATTGGATTTTCTGCACTCCCCAATGATTCCATAAAACGTCCATTTCTAACTCGCATGTGAAGATCTTGTTTCCATAATGCTGAGAAAGTTCGATGCTGTATTTCAGAAACAGATGGTTTGTCTTGACTTATTGCAATTTCAGCCTCATATGTTCCATCTTCTTTGTATGGTGACTCACCCTCAACCGCAAATGACAGAAATGATGGCATAATCAGGGATATAGACTAGAGTATTTATTTCCATTTACGAGTAAAAACCGTCAAAAACATTACCTAAAAAGAAAGAATTAAGCAAATAGTATTTATCTAGATTATCAACCAACAAATCCTAGATGGAAGAATTTGATAAAGAAAAAAATGAAATCTCTCTGAAAAAAAGTGATGAAGGTAAACTAATAAAACCTGATTTCCAAAGAAATAAGCTTTTCAAAAAGGGTGTACATCAGATGGCTGATGAGAAATTAGAAGAGGCTGCAAGAACATTTGAGATGATCTTACGAACAGATCCCAATGATGTTGAAGCATTACTAAAACTCGGTTACTCTAGATTCCATTTGGATGACTTTTCTGAATCAATAAAGTCTTATGATAAAGTTCTTGATATTGATATTACAAATCAGGAAGCATGGAACTTAAAATCATTAGTTCATTATGAAAAAAAGAGTTATGCAAAGGCTCTAGACTGTGTTGAAAAAGCAATTGATTCAGATCCAACATATGGTATGGCTTGGTATAACAAAGCATGTTATCTTTCACTACTTAACCAAGTTCCTGATGCACTTGATTCATTGAAACGTTCTATAGAAATTGATGTAAAAAATGCAAGAAAAGCAGTAAAAGATAGAGACTTTGTTAATGTAAGAGCAGAAGATGGATTCAAAAGAATAATTGAAGTTGTTATAATAGAATCACTACGACAAGGATATCAT
>CACLNC010000007.1 GCA_902608175.1 uncultured marine group I thaumarchaeote
CATGTGATGACCAAATGACAGCGATTTTCTCCTTTGAGTTTAGTTCACTTAAAATCTGAAAAAATAAATCCTTGTTGTGAACATCTACTCCGGTGACAGGTTCATCTAGAACCAATATTTTGGGCGAATTGACCAATGCTTTTGCAATAAACACTCTTTGTTGTTGACCTCCCGATAAATCCCCTATCCGTCTATCTGCCAATTCATGCATCCATACTTTTTGTAATGCCTCATCTACTTTGCCTGGATCATTGTTTATCTGTCCCATACTCACCACTTCTCTTATTGTTGCTGGAAAATTTTTATCAACTACTGGTTTTTGTGGAACATATCCGATATGTTTTAGATATTCATCTGATTTTCTAATGTCTTTGTTGAAAAATTTGATCACTCCTTCATATTGTAAATGAATCCCTAACATGCAATTGAATAATGTAGATTTTCCTGCACCGTTTGGTCCTATTATTCCAAGAAAATCCCCTTCATTAATTCCAAAACTTATTTTTTGTAATGCATCTATCCCATCATAATTTACTGATAATTCTGAAATGTCGACGATCAATTACATAATGCCTTCTTTAGATTAGAAGTATTTTCTTGCATTCTCTCAACATAATTCTTATTTTCTATATCTTCTGTGGCTACAGGTGATAAAATTAAAACATCAGCGCCAATTTCATCTGCAATTACTTGTGAAATTCTGATATCTGAGGTATCTTCTGCAAATATCACACTAAGATTCAATTCTTTTGCTAAATCAATAACATTCTCAATTGATTTGGCAGTAGGTGTTGCTGAATGATCATGAACTCCTTTTGTAATAGTGTGCTGTGTTAATCCATATTCATCTGAAAAATAAGAAAATGCATTATGAAATGTTATGAAATCTTTCTTACTACATGATGATAATTCTTCTCTGATTTGCAAATCAAGTAATTCTAATTTCTCAATATATTGTAATGCATTTTCATTATATGATTTTGAATTTTCTGGATCAATTTCTGATAATCTTTCTGCAATATTTTTCACCTGGATTTTTACTAAATTTGGATTCAACCAAATATGTGGATCTGATACCACTGTATGCTCTTCATGCTCTTCATGTACATCATGTACATCTTCACCAGAAACCAAGTGGTGAATTTCTTCTAATCCATGTGAACCTTCAATGTGTCCATCTTCAATTTCATGTAACAAATGCTCAATATCTTCAATTACACCTGTTCCATGACCATGTCCATCACCCTCATGCTCATGAAGTATTTCTTCTATAGCTTCAATAGATTGTAATTCGGTCATATGTCCATGTTCAAATTCTTCAATTACACTTGCAACCTCTTCATAAAATTCTTCTGTGTGGGAATCATCATCATGTTCATCATGATCATCTTCTTTTGCATGTTCATCATGCCCTTCATGATGATCAATTGATTCTGTTTTTAAAAATGAAATACCATTACTAGAATCTAATAATTGATCTGATTCAAGTTCCATATTTGAAATCCATGATTCAAATCCCCCACCATTAAGAATTATTAAGTCGGCTGTTTTCATTTCTTGAATAACTTTTATTGATGGATCAAAATCATGAGGATCAATATTTGATGGAGTGAGAATTTTTACATCTGCCTTCTGACCAGTTACTGCTTGTGTAGTTTCATACAATGGATAAAATGACACGTAAACCTGTAGTTCATCTTCACTCGTCTCCAAGTTTGTTGTGTTTTCATTACTCCAAAGAATCACTGAAATGAGTGGGATTATTACGATAATTGCAAGAATTGCAATTTTTGATTGTGTTACCATAGCGAAAATCCATGCCTAATTATTAATAAATGTATAAAAAGTTAATAACATTTAGTTAAAATTTTTATGTTTCTTAATAACATATAACATATGCCAATAGTTTCCATTTCACTGACTGAGGAAATTCTCAAAGAAATTGATTCCCTCCAAAAGAACCTTGGATTCTCTGGAAGGTCTGATGCCATAAGGGCAGGGATCCGTAGTTTTGTTTCAGAAGAAAAGCAAAAAGAAAATCTCTCTGGAAATGTAAATGCCATCTTATTGGTAGTGCACAATGATGAATATGATAATCAAGTTAATGGGATCAAACATTCGTATGAGGATCTTATCACGACACATCTTCACAGTAAGATAGAAGGAGACAAGTGTATGGAACTTTTCATGTTGAAGGGAGAGGCAGATTCTGTGAGCTCTATTACAAAAGATTTTCAGATTAACAAAAGAATGGATACTGTGAAATTAGTGACGCTGTAATGAATAACGAAGAGATAAAAAATGAGATTAGAAAGTTTGCACTGCAAAATGCCGCAGAGCATGATGGTCAAACACGTGACAAAACAATTCTAGCAAAAATTTTAGGAAGTATACCTGAATTGAGAAAGAAGGTCAAGGAAATATCTCCAGTTATAGATGAAGTAGTTTCTGAGATAAATCAGATTCCATTAGAACAACAACAAAAAGAAATTGCTGAAAAATATCCAGAATTACTGCAAGTTGAAGAAAAAAAACCTGAACAAAATGTTTTACCCCCACTAAAGAATACAGAAGGGAAAAATATAGTAACTCGATTTCCTCCTGCACCAAATGGATATCCACATATTGGTCATGCAAAGGCTGCAATCATCAGCGAAGAATATGCAAAGATGTATGAGGGAAAAATAATCTTACGATTTGAAGACACTAATCCTGGAACCGAACGTCTTGAATATTATGCGGCAATAAAAGTTGGAATGGATTGGTTAGGAATAAAATTTAATGATGAACAACATGTATCTGATGATATTCCGTTATTGTACCAAAAGGCTGAACAATTAATTAATTCTAATGATGCATACGTTTGTACATGTAAACAAGATGATATTAGTAAAGATAGAAGAGAGATGAGATCCTGTAAATGTACTACGTTAAATCTTGAAGAGAATCAAAAACGATGGAAAAATATGTTTAATGAGAAAGGTTACAAGGAAGGGCAGGCACTACTACGATTCAGAGGAGATATGAAATCTGGTAATACAACTATGAGGGATCCAGCACTTTTTAGAATAAACGAAAAACACCATGCAAGATTAGAGCAGAAATACAAGGTTTGGCCTACCTATGATTTTTCTGGAATAATACTAGATAGTCTAAATGACGTGACTCATGCAATGCGTTCAAAGGAATTTGAATTGAGAAAGGAACTACATAATACAATTCTTCAAAAACTTGGGATGAGGATCCCTGAATTTCTTTTTTTTGGTAGATTAGAATTAGTTGGAATGCCAGTCTCAAAAAGTGCATTAAAACCATTGATTGAAAATGGAAAAATTCCTTGGTATGATGATCCACGATTACCAACATTAGAGGGTCTACGCAGAAGAGGAATTAGACCAGAAGCTGTTAGAAAGTTTATTCTTTCTCTAGGTCTGACAAAAAACGATACTAATTCACCATTTGATGCACTTGAATCCTTTAATAGAAAAATTATTGATCATGATAGCATTAGACTTAATCTGATAAAAAACCCTAAAAAATTATCAATTACTAATCTTCCAACAAACTCAATCGAACTGTCAAATCATCCTACTGTTGATTTGGGAAAAAGAATTGTTGAAATTGGAGAAAATATCTTACTATCGGAAGAAGATATGAATGACATATCTGTAAATGATGAAATTAGATTAATGAGTTTGGGTAATGTGAAAATTACTGAGACTGGATCAAAATTTACTGGTGAATATATAGATGATGAACTGAAGGGCAACGTAAAAAAAATTCAATGGATTTCCGAAGATAATGCACATGAAATTAAAATAATCATTCCAAAGCAATTGTTTATTGATGAAAAATTTAATGAGGAAAGTCTCCAAACTCTAAAGGTATTTACTGAATCACATTATTTGAAATTAAAAGATAATGATGAAATTCAGTTTATTAGATTTGGATATTGTAGAAAAGAGTCTTCACACCAAGCCATCTTTACACACAAGTGATCAAATATGAAAATCGTAAGAATAAGAAAGAAAGAGAGAGAGACTTATGGATTAATACAAGATGGAAAAATTGCAACAAAAGATGATATCACTTATTCTACTGGTGTTCCAATTCCAATTCAAGTCAGAGATTTTCTGTTTGATGGTTGGATTAGTGAAATCAAATCAAATTTTTCAAAAATCTCATTTACACATGATTTATCAGAATTTGAGCTTTTAGCACCTCTCCCAAACCCTCAAAAAATTATCTGTCTAGCGTTTAATTATATCAATCATGCAAAAGAACAAGGACTTACTCCACCAAACGAGCCTTCAATTGTCATGAAACCACGTACAACATTATGTGGAACAGACTCTGATATAGTATGCCCAAAGTTTGTCAAAGAACTAGATTATGAAATTGAATTAGCAATTATCATTGGAAAAGAATGCAAAAACATACCAGAAGAGGAAGCAGTTAGTACTATTTTTGGATGTATGATTCTAAATGATGTTTCTGCAAGAGATATTCAATTTCAAGATGAGCAGTTTACAAGAGCTAAATCTTTTGACACATTTGCACCATGTGGTCCATGGATTACCACAATGGATGAGATAGAGGATGCACAAAATCTTCGTCTTATCACAAAGATTAATGGAGAAGAAAGGCAGAACTCTAACACCAAAAACATGCATCTGAAGATCCCACAAATAATTTCAAAACTAAGTAATGTTATGACTCTAGAGCCTGGTGATATTATCTCTACTGGAACACCATATGGCGTATCACTAAAAAATCCTAATACTCCATTTCTAAAGGATGGTGATGCAATTCACATGGAAATAGAGGGTCTTGGTACAATACAGAACACCGTTAGATTTGTAGATTAGAGATTCTTTTCTAGTAAGTAAAATGGGAACTTTTTTCCAATATTATCAATTGGTGGAAGACTATCTTGTTTTGTAAGAATTCTAATTTTTGAATAGTTTTTTTCTGCCGCAAAATTCTGTACATAAAGAATCATTCTCTTTATGTCATCAGATATGCCAAAAACTATTGTCAGTATTATAGTATCATTAAAGGAAACTGTTTCTGATATTGCCCCCAAGCTTTGTATATTTCCATTATTCTTTACGCATAAAATATTATTTTTTGAATTTAATCTTTCAAAATTTGATTTGATGATTGGAATCCATCTCCAAGAATCTACATAATGTATAATATTATGATCAAGCTCATCAAAGCTAATACTATCAAACATCGTTGTAATAGAATTTTTCTTTGACTCTAATGCAAAGTAATTCCATTTTGCTTTTATATGATACCCAGTCTTTTCTGCAAGGCTTAGCGATGGTTTATTCTCTGATTCGATAAGCATGGATGCATATATGATGCCAGAATTCTTTGCATTTCTTTCGATATACTGTATGATTTTTTCTGCAAGACCATTTCTTCTATAATCATGATGTATTCTAATCCCCTCTATCCAAAGCATTCTTTCATCCAGGTATGTCACACCATGACACATTCCGATAGGCATACCATCTTGCTCTAATATGGCAAGTTCCCCCTCATCTATCCAAGAATCATAGACCTCATTTACGTAATCACCCCATGAGAAAGTGTTTTGGCAGAATGCCAAAATTTTTTCCTTATCAGAAATAACTGGGGCTCGTATATTTATCAAATCTAATAAGAAAAAATATTAATCATAATAAAACACATCTTATTATGGGAAAAATTCTAGTTGGGAAAAAATCTGATATTGCCCCAAACACAATGAAAAAATTTTCAGTTGAGGGAAAAGACATTCTTCTTGTTAATACTGGTGAATTCTATGCTGTGGATGATACATGTACACATGCTGGTGCAAGCCTTTCTGAAGGAGAATTGAATGATTCAACTATAAAATGTGGTTGGCATGGTGCGCAATTCAACTGTACAGATGGCTGTTTAGTCAAATTCCCTGCAACCATTAATGGTTTGAAATCCTATAAAGTTATTGTCGAATCAGACGATATCTTTGTTGAGGTATGATTTTAAAGCGGAAAATTTATTCATATTTTGATTGAATTGGCTAACGAAAAACAAAATCAAGAAACACTTAACAATGCTATCCAAACCCTTGATCAATTAGTAAAAAGCCACTCAACTCCAAAAAATATTAAGAATAACATTACGGAAATGATCACCGAATTACAAAGTAGTGAATATTCAATTTCTGTCCGTGCATCTAATCTAATTAGTACACTAGATGATATTACACAGGATCCAAACATTCCATCGTATATCAGAACATCATTATGGCAGGTTGTCTCTACACTTGAGAGTATAAGAGAATAAATTCCATAAAACTTTCTGATTTATATGAAAATTGAAGAGTATTTCCAAACATTACCAGACCAGATTATCTCTGGTGAAGATGTTGATCTTTCTACTGATTCATTAAAAGAAATTTTAAAATTTGCAGAATTATCTAATGGTCAAAAATTCTATCATTTAGGTTGTGGTAATGGTGACAGCTTATCATTAGCTATAACAGAATTTCATGCTGAAAATGCTATTGGAATTGATAATGATGAGAAAAAAATATTGAAATTAAAAGAAAAATTAAAAGAAGAAGATCTAACAAATTGTGATGCATTATGCCAAGATGTCTTAGACGTGAATCTTGATGATGCGGATGTTATTTTGTTTTGGTTCACTGATGAAACAATTATTGAAAATATGTTAAAAAAATTTGAAACTCTAAAAGATGGTGTAAAGATCATAACTTTATGGGGACCGTTACCTGGTTATTTACCAGATAAGGTTGATTTCCCATTTATCATAAATCAAAAACCGTTCAAAAAAGCTAAAAACTTACAAGAGCAACTTCTTGCAGTTTTTGAAACAAAGTGTGTAGATTTTGTTACTGCATGGGAATTTGCTGAGAGATATACAAATGCAATAAGTCCACCTAATTCAGAGAATAATCGATTTGTAACGATAATTCAGTCATTAGTAATTTGGATAAATGCAAAAAATTTAGGAGTTGCTTGTGGTGATGAGATTCCTATTCCAATTAAAAATTATATGTCAATTTTACGAGAATATTTCAATATAGAAATTGATCATTTGTTAAAATAATCTACAACTTTTTATCTTCTTTAGTGGTAATCATATTATGGAAGAAAGAATCAACATCAACGTTTCAGCCATTAACTACGATAAATCAAGTAAAAAAATTAGTTCTGTATTAGGTAAATTAGAAGAAATGGTTCATGGACAAGATGATTTTGTTATAACTGATTCAGAATTTGCTTTTGGTTGGCATTTTTTTGTTGTGTCAGTAAATAGGGAAATTGTTGTAAAATTATCAACCCAGATGGGCGATACATATGAAAAACTGAAGGGAAAAGGATTGGACAAAAAATTTCTTACTTGGCTTACAAATCAAGTAACAGAGGAGGATCTAAAAGTAAAATTTGCCATCAAAGAAGAGATGGAATCAAGCAAGTTTGGAATTTTTTAAAAATTAAGAGGCCTCCGGGGAGAATCGAACACCCATCCGGGGATCCACAATCCCCTATCCTAGCCATTGGACGACGAAGGCCACGATCACAAATAATTTTTGTTACTGTATAATTCTATTGCAGAAGTTTATGAATTAAGTAAATGGGTCTATTCTGAATGGTTCTTTCGAAGTCTGCTACCCAAATTCTTAATTCTTTTTGTTCCGAATGGGATTACTCTCCAACGTTTTGTCCATCTGTATGTAACAAATGCTGTAAATGCAGTTGCACCAACCAATAAAGGAACAACATATGTCCATGATATCGCAAGATCAGGTATTCCAAATACAGTAGCAATTGTATTAGGTACAAAACCAGCTGTTGCTGCTACAGTTAACCAAACAATCAAAGTTGTTAATTTATTTGATGTTTCAGTTTGTATAACTGTCATACCAGTAGAAATTACTTCCATAACGTTTTCAGCCATCTGAATTTGTCTGTCAAGTCTTCCTAGAATTACCTCAAATTTTTCCAAGACATCATCATCATCAGTTAACATGTCTGGATCACCATATCTTAAACTTCTAACAGTATCATGGGATGCCCAAACTGCGTTTAAGTAAGAAAGCAATGATCTTTTCATATTAGATAACTCCTCTGATAGATCACGTGCAACTTGTCTTGAACCACCAAGATCAATTTCTAATTGTTCAGCTTGTTCAACAATTGTTCTTAATGTTGAAAAATTTGTTTCGCTTACTTCATCCATTAATCTAAACAATAGATTTGTTTGTCGATCTGCCCACTGCTCTGGCTCCTTAGGGAGCTTTCTCATAAGTGTATTAGAATAATTATAAAGTTTGGTAATTTTTCCTCCATAATCATCATGAATTGTAACAATTAGATCTTGTTTAACAAAAATTAAAACTGGTGATGTTTGTGTTCTACTTTCTCCAGTAACAATGAATGGTAACATAATTCCCAAAGTATCTCCAGCATCTTCATATGCACTGATATAACCTGAAAGTAGTAAACTAGGATCCATATTGATTCCAAGTTTTTGTAAAATTTCAGGAGTTTCTGCAACTATATCGTCCACTACACATTCAATCCAATCCAAACCCTCAAGTGAAACTGTCTTAGCAGCCTCATCTAGCGTAATACTCTCTTTCTTGAATGGAACTCCTTGTTCTTTAATACCAGCAATACTGATTGTTTTTAACATGCACAAAAAGCAGGATTGACTAATATACACTTTTTCTGATTGTAAATTTAAGTAATCGAAAATTTCTTCTAAGATATGAGTTGTTCTGGAGAAATTGTTGAGAAAGAGCCTGAATTAATTCAAATTAAACCATCTATTGCTAAACAACTAAAAAAAGCAAAGTATGGAGTTTCTGATCATTCTACAGTGGAATTATGCCATTGGACAAAAAAATCATTTAGGAATGAAGGATCCTGCTATAAACACAAGTTTTATGGAATTAGTACACATCGTTGCATGGAATTTTCTCCTGCTGGAATGCATTGTGAAAATAGATGTGTCTATTGTTGGAGACCAATGGAATTTTATGATTCAATGAAAATGGATGAAAATAAAGTGGCAGAACCAAAAGATATCATGTCAAAGTTGATGGAAGAAAGGAGAAAGTTAATCGTAGGTCATTTTGGTGATCCAAAACAAGATAAACAGAAAATAGAAGAATCACTTACTCCTAGTCATTATGCAATATCATTATCAGGAGAACCAACTATGTATCCAAAATTGCCAGAATTGATAAAATATCTAAAATCATTAGATTCTACCAAATCAATTTTTCTTGTAACAAATGGTCAAGAACCAGAAATGATTCAACGACTTGCAGATTAAGATGCATTACCAACACAGCTATATCTTTCAACTAATGCATCAGATTACGATTCATTTCTTAAAATTAACAGACCAAAGTATGATGATTCATGGGAAAGATGGAATAAAACTTTAGAGATGCTTGCAGAATTAGATACAAGAACAGTACTAAGAGTGACATTAATCAAAAATTGGAATGACTCTGAAAAGATGATATCAGGTTTTGCATCAATATTTGAAAAATCAAATGCTCATTTTATAGAGATGAAATCCTATATGCATATTGGACGTTCAACTAATCGTCTTGAATATGAAAATATGGTAGAGATGGCAGATGTTAGAAGGTTTACAGAAAAAATATCAAATAAGTCAGATAGATTTGAAGTTATGGATGAAAGTGAAATTTCTAGAATTGTAATATTGCAAAACAAAAAACGATTTATTGATCGTTTTATTCCTGCCTATTCAGAAACCAACTAGCGAATTTACTTAGAGACTCATATCTATGTGATATCTGATTTTTATTAGTTAATTCAGCATATGTTTGATTTTGGTTTTCAGGAATAAAGATTGGATCATAACCCCAACCATCTCCCCTAGGCTTATCAGAAATTTTTCCTTTTATTGATGATTCAAAAATTTCTATGTTTTTCCCATCTGAATATGCAATAACAGATACAAATTTTGCAGTACGATTTGAACTAACAAGTTCTAAAATTCCATTATTACCAATTGTTTTGAAAATAAATGAAGAATATGGACCAGGGAAACCATTTAATGAATCAATGAAGAGCCCATCATCTTCAACAATAATAGGTTTTTGAGATTTGTTAAATGCATCTTTTACTTTTTGTGATGCAATATCAGAAATTGAGTCATCTTGAATTTCTATTAAATCACTCTTAAAAAATTCCAAATTGATTTTGAAATTACTAAGAATTTTTGATGCTTCGTCGAATTTATTTTTATTTGATGAGGCAAACAAAATATTAGACGACATTCGCATACCTCCCACGACTTTCAATAATTGATACTTTATCTATAATCTTTTTACAATATTTTTGACCTACAGACTTTGTATAGCCTTTTAGAAAGTTAGACCACGCTTTGTCTATAATATCAGCATGTGCACTATTTAGAATTTCTTTGAATAATCTAAGATCAACTCCATGATCATCTAATTTCGCTGTACGACTTGCTAAACCAAAATCAATCAGAAACAAAGATTTCTTTGAAAAAATAAAATTAGAAGTTGTTAGATCACCGTGAATTATACCATTTTTATGAAGTAAACCAACAATTTTTCCAATTTCAATGCATAATTCAATAATTTTAGATTTTGACATATCTCTAACAAGAGTTCCTGAAATATGCTGCATTAAGATTGTAAATTTTTTTGTGTCAACAAAATAAACAAGTGGTGTAGAAATTCCAAATGATTTAACATCAGAGATTATCTGTGATTCTCGTATTGTTCTTTGTTTTCTAATTTTTTCATCTAATATATGATTCCGATAATTTTTTTTCTTTCTAGCCTTTAGTATAGCCTTTTTTCCATCCCAGTCAGTGAGAAAAATATCAGCCTCAGCACCCTTCTTAATCAAATCCATTAACATATAACCAGAATTTAGTGATTAAAATCTATCATGGATAGCGATGAAAAAAGGATCAAACAGGAAGACTGTAATGAGGATGAGCTAGGTGTTGGTATACTCACACTTACAAACAAAAGAATTGCATTTGATGAAAAGAAATCAAGAATTGCTGATTTCTCTGCCAAATTTGGTGAAACAGTTCTAGACATATCATTATCTGATATTATTGAAGTCTACAAGGAAGGAAGATTCATAAAAAAAATCTGTTTTAGTGCTAAAACAAAAGAAGGAGAAAAGACTTACAAATTTGGTGTTTTTGGTACTGGTGGTTGGCTAGAAGAAATTCAAGATGCCATAGAAGATTTTAAAAATCAATAATCCACTTTAACAGTATCTAATCTCCAAGACTGTCTTACAAAAGTATCAGAAAGTTTAGCGCCAGGTTTTACTGTTGATTCCATAATTCCTGTCCAAGCAATTTGTGAGCCACAATCACCAGAAAATTCTAATGGTACAACAAAAAATTTACAGCCTTGTCTTTTGCATATACTCTTTAACATTGATGATAAACGTTTGTTTGCGGCAACTCCACCAACAATCATTAATTCTTTTTTTTCTGTAAACGAAAGTGCTCTCTCTGTAGCTTCTGCAATCATTGCAAATGCAGTTTCTTGTAAAGAAAAACAAGCATCTTCAATTCCTTTATCTTTAATTTGTTTTGCAGCTGATAGTAAACCAGAAAATGAAACATCATTACCTCTAACTGTATATGGAAGTGAAACATAGTTTGTTGATTTACTAGCAAGATTTTCAATTTGTCTTCCACATGGTGAAGCAAATCCTAGTGAGCGACCAAATTGATCAAGTAATTGTCCAAGAGTAGAATCCAATGTTTCACCAAAAACTCTCCATTGTTTTTCAAGAAAAGCCAAAAGCATTGTGTGACCACCAGAAACAAGCAAAACTAAAGGATTCTTTGCACCAGTTAGTAATTTTCCAAGTTCTATATGACCAATTGCATGATTAACAGGATAAATTGGTATATCATAATATGATGAGAGTGAACGAGCAACAACTGCACCAACACGTAAGCAAGGACCTAATCCTGGGCCAGCTGCATAAGAAATTAAATCTAGATCATTAATCTGAATTTTTGATTTTTGTAAACATTCTGACAAAGCAATACTAGCATTTTCAACATGATGCCTAGATGCCTCTCTTGGATGAATGCCTTGACCGTCAGCAGGCCTGTAAATCTTCCTAATATCAGCAAGTATCTTCCCTTTCTTCCCCTTTTTTTCAATCACAGAACAAGCGAATGTATGAGCTGTACTTTCAATTCCTAATCCAAGCATCTTATCCCCTACTTAATGTTGATATTATTTTAATCACGTCGCCATTTTTTAGTTGATGATCTGCACCTATTCTTTGTTTAGTTTTTGCATCAATAGCGTGTAAAAATCCTTTACCAATGTCCTGATGAATCGTAAATGCAAGATCTTTTGCTGTTGCAGAAGAGTTCAATAATCTTGCATCAGGTAAAACTTGACCATCTTTGTTGGAAAATTTTGATTCATCTTCAACTGGATAAACAACTATCATTTTCATTATGTCAAAAATAATAGAATTTAAAATTTTTTGAACACCTGTCACTCCAATTTTTGTTAAAACATTTTTTGCAAGATGCAATGCATTATTTTGCTCTTTAGAAAGTTGCTTTCCATCTTTTCCTTGAAAATCAGTAGAGCCAGACATATACTGAATTAGTCCAGCTTTAGCGGCTTTCTTCAACATAAGTTCAGTTTCTGCACTGCAAGGAATAGTTGTAAAATTTTCAGAAATATTTTTTACTATATCAAGTTCCTCACAAAGATCTGCCTTGTTAGCCGCAATAATCATAGGTTTTGCAATTTTTCTTAATGATTTTAAGAATTTTATAATATCGTCATTTGACCAGTCTGTGGTCTTTTTAGATTTTAATGACATAGAGTTTAACACATGATCTATGTCAGTTTCCTTGATTCCTAAACCAGTGAATCTACGTGCTAGTCCATCAGAAATCTTTGCGCGTTTTTGCTCAATTTCTTTGGTGAGTTTTTGCCATTCCTTATCAAATAATTGCTTAAACCAGAGATCAAATTCATTTTCTACAAATTTTATGTCCTCTAATGGATCATGTGTACCAATGCTTACAGGCTGTCCCTGAATATCTGTTGAGCCTGAAATATCAACTACATGAACTAATGCATCAGCCTTCATTGCATCAGTTAGAAACTGATTTCCAAGACCCTTACCTTCGTGTGCTCCTGGAACAAGACCAGCAACATCAATCAACTTTACTGGAACAAAACGTGTTCCATCTATACAAAGACTGTTTTCACATCTTTTTTGAAGGCTTCTGCAGGCACAATCAACTTTGACGTGGCTCACACCAACGTTTGGCTCTATTGTTGTAAATGGAAAATTACCAGTTTGAACAACGGTTTCGGTTGCCGCTGAAAAAAATGTAGATTTACCAACATTTGCCTTTCCTAGAAGACCAATTTGCATAATCATCTAATTCAAATTTGATCATATTAGTATTACAGAAATTCATTAATCAGGGGTATGAGAATGACTTGCATGAATTTAGTAATTACTGGAAATCCTGGTGTCGGAAAACATACTATAGCAAAACATATCCAAAATCATGATTCCTCATTTGAAATTATAGATATCAACAAATTTTCCATGGATGAGGGATTGGCAGAAAAAGATGAAGATAGTTTTGAAGTTGATGTAGAACTATTAAAAACAAAAATGAAAGAGAAAATTTCTGGTAGATCATTAATTGTTGGACATTTAGCTCCATATGTTTTAGATGAGCCAGATATTGATCTCGTAATAGTATTAAGAAAAAATCCATATGATTTGTTTGAAATTTATAAAAATCGAAACTACTCAGATAAAAAAAATAAAGAAAATGCTGGAAGTGAGATATTAGGTATAATTGCAAATGATTCAATTTCATCATTTAGTCTAGATAAAACATATGAAATTGATACAACAAATAAAAACCCTAAACAAATTGTTGAACAAATACATGAAATAATTGAGGGAGGAAATAACAGAGATTTAGTTGACTGGCTTTCACTAGTAAAAGAAAAAAATGATTTTAACAGATTCTTTGAATACTAATTTAATATAACACACATTCTCATACTAAGAATTGTTTGAAATAAAATATAGTGACTTAGCAGGAAGGATAGGAATTCTTCATACAAATCATGGAAAAATTGAAACTCCTGCTTTTGTTCCAGTGATACATCCTGTAAAACAGTCAATACCAGCAAAAAAAATTAGAGAGATTGGATTTGATCTAGTCATCACAAATGCATACATTACAATGAAACGTTATGGTAACAAGGCTAGAGAAGATGGAATTCATAAAATAATTAATCATGACGGGCCTATAATGACGGATTCTGGTGGCTACCAAGTTTTAGAATATGGAGAAGTGGATGTAAAACCACCAGATATGGCAAAATTTGAAATTGATATCAATACTGATTTTGCTATACCATTGGACAAACCTACGGGATTTGGTTTATCAAAAAAAGATGCCAAAGAGTATGTAGAGCATACATTGAAGGTCTGTAAAACTACACTACGAAATAAAAAAAACAATGGTCAGATTTGGATTGGACCAATACAAGGTGGAGAACATTCTGAATTAGTTAAAAGATCTACTAATGAGCTAATAAAAATGGGATTTCCTATGCTAGCTCTAGGTAGCCCAGTTGAATTTATGGAATCGTATCAATACAAATTATTAGCTGAGATGATAGTTGCAGCAAAGAAAAATATTCCAACATCTATTCCACTACATCTTTTTGGTGCTGGTCATCCATTAACAATTCCATTGGCAGTAGCATTAGGATGCGACACATTTGATTCTGCATCATACATCCTTTATGCCAAACATGACAGAGTAATCACTGAGGATGGAACTAGAAGATTAGATGAATTAGAATACTTCCCATTTGACTGTGAAGTTTCTTCAAGATACAAACCAAAAGAATTACTTGGTATGAAAAAGGAAGAACGAATTGATCAAATAGCACTATTCAATCTTTATTCAATTAAAGCAGAAGTGAATAGAGTAAAACAAGCAATTCAAGAAGGTAGATTATGGGAATATGCAATAAAAAAAGCCAGATCACATCCTAAGCTTTTTGAATCGATTGAAACAATAGCAAATAACTCAAAGAATTTTATTAATACAACGCCAAAATTTAAAGAAAAAGCAGTTTTTCTATTTTCTACTGTAGATCAAGTAAGACCAGAGGTATTATCATTTCATTCGCATGTTAGAAATTTTAGAACAAAGAAAAAAATTCTTGTTATGTCAAAAGATACAAATCAAAAACCAGTATTCATCTCAAATGAATACCATAAACTAAAGAAAAAATTTAAAGAATCTGACTCTATACAATTTTGTGCTTATAATCCATTTTTAGGAATAATTCCAGTTGAAATCTCCGATATTTATCCATCATCTCACTATGTTATGGCATCATATGTGAAGGAACCAAATGACTTTCCTATATTTGAAGAAACTTGGAAGGTTTTCTTTGCAAAAAATAATTTTGATATTGTATATTTACCAAAAAATGATAAATTTTTGAAGTTTTTTAGAAAACATTTGCCAAAGAAAATTAGTGTAAAAACTTATCAAATTGGATGAAAATTTACATTGTTGAATGATATGAAAACAAATACTTGCGCGGGAATTTTTCTTATGTTATCAATTCCATTGATTCTGTTAACATGTAATACGTTTGCTGATGAGAATGTGATTGAAGAATTACATAAAGAAAGTGCTATTCTTGTATCACAAGAACGGTATAATGAAGCACTTGATGTATTTGATCAAATATTAGAAATTGATTCTGATAATGTTAAGGCATTGATTAACCGTAGTGCAATTCTGATTACAACGAATTATAACGAAAAAGCAATTCATGATGTGAATAGAATTCTTACAATTGAACCAAACAACATAAAGGCACTTTCAAATAAAGGAATGGCTCTTGCTAATATTGGATATACATACGATGCAATAGCCGTTTTTGAAAAAGCAATTCAAATTGATCCTGATAATCAAGAGTTAAAAAAAAGTCGAAACTATTTGTTTCGTTTCATTGATCTTTTAGATACCAAGACTGGAGAAAAATATGAAGTATATGTTCAGGCTCAAATAAGAACACCACAAGATGAGTTAATTCTTGTGATAGAAAGTGCAATGACTGAATACCTTCCTTTTAATATCACTGATGAGATATTGAATGAATATCCAATAATTGAGGTTATAGAAAAAAATGATAGAAAGTATGAGATGAGACAGATTATACATAGAACAGATGAACCTAATCACAAAACATACGGTCATCTACAACTAAATACCATGTGTAATGAAATACCTGGCTGTTTGAATATATTTGCTGGAAGAACTGCATCAATACTAGTTGATAGTGGAGATTACATGATAGTGCAATGGACAATCTATAGTGTGATTGAATAATATGAAAACAAATACTTGTGCGGGAATTTTTCTTATGTTATCAATTCCATTGATTCTATTAACATGTAATACGTTTGCTGATGAGAATACGATTGAAGAATTACATAAAGAAAGTGCTATTCTTGTATCACAAGAACGGTATGAACAAGCTCTTGGTGTATTGGATCAAATATTAGAAATTGATTCTGATAATGTTAAGGCATTAAATCACAAGGGCGCACTATTAGTAAAAATGGAAAATTTTCAACAAAGTTTAGAATATTTTGATAAAGCTATCATAATAGAACCAAATCATATCAAAATCCTAAAAAATAAAGCCATTGCTTTATCTCATCTTGAGCAACACGCTGAAGCAATTGCTATCTATGAAAAAATTTTGGAGTTAGAGCCTAAAAATCAATTGATTGAACAACAAAGAAATGATTTATTATTACCAGTTGGACTGGTGAAAACTGAGACGCAGTCCAAATATTTGATCCATGTTACTGCTGTTGTGAGCAGTAGTGATGGAGTCCTAGTTAGTGTTTATCAAAATATTGCAGCTGATTTTTTGCCATCAAAATTATTTGATGAATATTTGGATGAATATCTCGTTAGTGAAGGAATTGTTATGATTGATAATAAGAAATATGAAAAAATGACACTAAGTGATAAATGGGTAGAAGAAACTGGTTTCTTCACATGTGAATACTGTGTATTTAACGACAAAGTAATTTTTTATGGAGATCTACTTAGAATTGGTATGTTAACTGAGATACAAGTGATACACTATATGACAGGATACTTTCCTGCCATAGTTGTTAATGATAGTGAATCTGTTGTAGAAACATGGAATGTGTTCAGACAGATTGATTAATTCTTCTAGAGAAAATTAAACCAATAGCTATAGCAAAAAATACTATCAATGGAACAAATCTATACGGCAAAATAACATAATGATCTGTTAATAATGCAACAAGAGGTCCTGCGAAAAGCGTTCCAAAGAATAAAACTAAGATTGAATCTGCTTGTTTTATCCCACTTTTTGAAATAAAGAATAAACCAACAGTAATTGGTAAAATAGTAAATAGCAATAGATAATCAAAACGCATTTGCGCAGAAAAGTGACCAAATGCCATTGCAAACCTATCAAAGTCTATTCTGACAACATCGCCATATATAGCATCTTGACTAGAAAATAATCCTAGTACAATACCAAAAGCTATAACGTATGATATTAAAAGAAGAATTTTCTTTTTTCTTGTGATATTTGCTCTATAAGCAAAGAAGATGTTCATTAACAAATAGGGTGCTACAAACGCCTTAGTAAAAACAGATAAAATGTAAGCAGGAGCTGATAGTATCCACCATTTTTTATAAATTAGATATAATGAAATAACATAAAATAAAACCCAGAAATTTTCGTATACAGCAATTGTATCGTATTTCAAGAAAGTAAAACTCTGAAGTAAAACTACCATTGAAATTATACCCGCAAATCTTTTTTGAGTAATTTGGTATGTGAGTAAATAGGTAAAAATTACAAGAACTATACTAGCTACAAATGGTAAAATTTTGATATTTTGTAAAACATCATTGGATATATCCAAAAGGAACATTCTGACAACCCTATCATTTTGTTCTCTAACATAGATGTCATCACTTTCACCAGATGGCCAAATTTCTAGACCATCTTTAAGAATTTCAAAATCAGGATATTGTTCTGCTTCATCCATTCCTAATTCAGGAACTGTTATTCCAATATAGACCGCTAAGATTATAATTCCTACAATTAATGCAACTTTTTTTGAAATTTCAAAACTTCTAATTTTATTTATTCCATTATGAAAAGATGAGCTTCTTTTCTTGTAATATAGAATTCCTAATCCAAACAAAGCAATATTGATTATAATCAATGGTATTCCCTGGTAACCAATTTCAAATGGTGAAAGAAATTCAGCATGACTACCAAAAGTAGAAACCAATAGAGCAGGAAAAACTACAGAAAGTAAGTTTAACAAAACTATCCCTATTGTACCAAAGAATACAATATAGGAAATTGCAGAACTACTAGAATTTTTTACTGCATTCTCTTCCATAAAAATTTCTAATAATACTGCCTTATTTGTATATAAAAATAATAAAAAAGAGTGTGAGAGATGCTACTATAAAGCAGCGTCTTCTGCCCATCCTTTGACGAATACACCGTTCTTATGAAGAGGTACTGGTTGACCAGCAGTGTAATTCATTGGTCTCATCCAAAAGATTGACTTTGTTGGACATACACCTATGCATGCACCATCAGAAATACATCTTTCAGGATAAAAGACAAATGCTTTACCTCTCTTCCAACCTTCAACAGGTTTTACACGGAGTACGTCAGGACCAAGAGTAGTACAGATTTCTACACAAAGTGCACAACCTATACATCTCTGTTCATCTACGTCTGGAAGTATTGCTATTGGCATTTTTTCTCTGTTCCAATTGTCAAGATTCACTATTTAAACCATGATCGAGATTTGCAACACCGTTATGATCGATAAAAATAGGTTAACCTAACCAAACATAAAAAAAACAAAAAGAGTAAGCGTTTAAGCGCTTTACTTTCTCATGGCTTCTATTTGACCAGATGTAACCCAGTCCAATAGTTCTGCTGATGTTGGATTAAGATCTGCTTTCTTGTTCATAAGATTATGAACCCAAATCCAATTAAGCTGATTTAAGAGTGGTTTGTTTGCCTCATCACCGGCGCGTACTTTAGAAACTACGCCCTTGTCTTGTGTTTTGAGCCAATCGTCATAACTTCTTCCCATAGTTGATCTGATCTTAGCTAGCACTAATTAAAGCTTATGTAAATTCTATACTAGAAAGAAAGTTCATGTTAAATGCAAGCATTTTATGAGCGATCTATACACTTTATCTGTGGAGATTAAAGTTTTAGGAGCAGCCAAGGAGGTTGGGCGATCTGGTTTTCAGGTTAATTGTGATGGTACAAACTTTTTACTTGATTATGGAGTAATGTTTGGAAAACCACGTGGTGCTCCTCCATCATATCCACTTCTTGTAAAACCTAAGGATATTGATTCTGCCATAATCACACATGCACATCTTGATCATTCAGGAAATATACCATCATTATTTGTGAATGGTAATTGCCACATTTATGCAACACCGCCAACTTTTGAGCTAAGTAGACTTTTGATTGAAGATATGTTAAAGATCGAAAAAAATGCTCACCCATTTGATATTCCTGAAGTAAATAGTATGATGAGATATGGAAAAGAAATTGGATATAAAGAAAAAGTTACTAGAGGAAATGCATCATTTGAATTTCGCTCGTCGGGTCATGTTTTAGGTGGAAGCACTGTCTTATTAGAACATCAAAAAAAGAAATTATTCTACACTGGTGACATCAATACACGTGGATCAAGAATGCTTCAACCAGCAGATTTGGATGTAGGCGAAATTGATCTACTTATTACTGAAAGTACGTATTCTCAGACATCACAAACACCAAGAGCTGAATCAGAAAAAAACTTGGTTGAATTTGCAAATGAAGTGATGGATAGAAAGGGTGTATTATTTATTCCATCATTTTCTGTTGAAAGGTCACAAGAAATTGCATGTGTTTTAAAAAGTACAAATTTTCAACATAAAATAGTCATGGATGGTATGGCATTACGAGTAAATGAGATTATATTAAGACATCCAAATTATCTTAAAGATCCTGATGTTTTTAGAGATGTAATAAGTCGCTCAGTCGCTATTAATGATCATAAACAAAGAAAAGAAGTTCTATCAGAACCATGTGTTGTTATTTCACCTGCTGGAATGCTAGTTGGTGGAAATGCAGTATTTTATTTACAACAGCTTGCTTTTGATAAACGTAATGGAATAGCACTAGTTTCTTATCAAGGTGATGGAACTCCTGGTAAAAAGCTTCTTGAAACTGGAAAAATCTCAACTCGTGGAAAAGATCTAAAAGTTGAAGCAGAAGTAAAACATTTTGAATTCTCAGGGCATTCTGATCGTGATTCTTTATTTGATATAATAAAAAATATCAAAGGAAATCCTAAAGTTTTAACAGTCCATGGTGATGATCAATCATGTATAAAATTCGCCGAAGAGATACATGAGAAGTTTGGATTAGATGCAACATCACCTAATGTTAATGATATAATTAGTGTATAATTGAATAGTTCTTGGGCTGGTAGCTCAGCTTGGATAGAGTGTTGGACTTCTAATCCAATGGTCGAGGGATCGAAGCCCTCCTGGCCCGCTTTCTCACAAGTTATTTATTTTCAGTTAAACTCCAAATCATCATGAAAGATATTGAGATAAAATTAGAAAATTCTCATATCACAAAAGATTCTGGTATCAAGGGATTTGTTGAGGTAAATTATGCGGGTAAATTTGATAGTATAGTAGTAAATGCTCAAATTCTTGGATCTAGCGAACTTGTTACATATACAACTTGCAATAACAAGCAACTTCCCCATACAGTATCACGTCTATTCATAAGTAAGGAAAGTATGATGGAAAATAAGGCAGAATTTACAGCAGTAATTAACTTTGAACCAAAAGAATCACATGATATTAAATTCAGAGTGTCGATAATAGAGCAGCATAAAGAGATTGAAAATGACCAGATTTTTGCAACTATTTCAACTTAGAATCTTAGCTTAGAAATTACTAAACTGCCTTTCATCCAAGGATGAGGATCACAATGGTAATCAATTACTTTTTCAGAATTACCTGCACCTTCTGTGAATAGAAATTGATATTCTTCACCTGGCATTATTACTCCAGTTGACCCAAAAGCACCGCTATATCCATCTTCTATGAAACTTTTGTCATGACTGTCTGGTGTAACTGTATGTGGTGTACTATCGACGTTTTTCCAAACAACATCATTATCAAGACTAAGCTGAATGTTAACAAGTTTAGGAACATAATTATCTTGTTGGTCAGGACTTGATGAGCCTTCAATAATTTCAATTATTGTTTGTTTTGTTGGATTAAGTATGTGTTCATCCACTTGAGCTTTCGAAAATGATTCAGGAAGCCAAAAATATTGATAATATCCAATGCAAGCCATGCTAGCAACAACAATTATCAGTACTCCTATTCCGTAAACATGTGAGGATTTAGTTGTGGTTGTACTCATACTAATCACTCTTCTCACTATTAGCTTTTAGATCAGCGGTATTTGCTTTAATTTCTGGTGCAACTTGTCCTTTTTCTTTATCTGTTTCTTGTTCTACAGAAGAAGATTTTGACGGCTCAACTTGTACCTCCTCAGCTGGTGGTAACTCTTTCATGTTTGCTCCCTCTATTGACTTTGTTTCCATTTTCTTTTTAGTAGAAGGTGGTGGTGGTGGCTCATTTGCCTTACTCATGCCATATCTGTAAACATGGAACATTCCAGCGAATACAAATAGAATTAATCCTGCTAGGAACAATGAGAAATTCTTCATTCCAGTAAGTGCAGCGTTGTATGCAGCAATATTGAGGAATACCAAGAAGACTATCAATCCTATAATCACCCAATTTACCCACTTGTCTGACAAATCAATTGGTGAAATTTTTTGTGGTCCATTCTTTTTTGCTAATTTTGCTTTTCTCTCACCCTCTTTAGCAAGATGAATCATCATAAAGCTAAAACCATATCCAAGTGGTACTAAAAGTATCATAGTGATATACAGGAAAACTGGATCAATTACAAGCCTCTCTACTAGTGAAAGAGTGGTGTCTGGTGGTATGTAAAATCCCCAGTATGTTGTAACAATAATTTGTGCAATTCCTACTATTCCGAATGCTGTAATATGCGGTCTATCCTTCCAAGAGAATTTTTTGTACCTATCAATAAACGGAATTATTAACAAAGACAGTATAAACAGACCAGGCCACAGAACTCCAGTTACAAACTTGTCATACTGTGTACGAAGGAATGCATACAAGCCAGTCAAATACCATTCGGGTACAGTAATACCAGGCGGGACTGTCGGTTGGAACTTAAATCCTAGATCAACTGGGAAAACTCCACCTGTAATCAGTACAGCTCCTGTAATTGCCATTACCATTGGTACATCAAATACTAGAAATCGTGGGAAGTGAACTGCCATAAGTCCAAGCATCACAATCGGCAGTACGAAAACATGCTGTGCATAAAACCGCAGAACAAAATCATGAAATCCTGCACCAAACGCAAGATCACGAATCAATGGTCCTGCTACAGGAATTGAATTTGTTAATGACGCCGCAATACTAATTGCAAGTTCTGCTCTTTCACTAAAAATTATATCATAACCAGTAAATGCTTCTAGAATTGTTACTGTTCCAAGAATTACACCAGTAACCCATAGAATTTCATTTCTAATTTTGTATCTTCCACTAAAGAATTGATAATACATATGCAGTATTGCAAGTAATACCATTGCGTTTGATCCGTGATAATGTACGTTACGAATATGAAAACCAAATGGAACAGTATCGTTAATGAACTGTACACTATCCCAAGACCTTGTAATGATTGGTTCATAATAAAACATCAACAATGCACCAGAGATTCCAAGATGAATGAAAGTGATGAAAGTTAACATTCCCAAAAATCCAAATGGACTTACAAATCTTGCAGGGAATGAAAATTTAATTGCAGTAAATATTGATCTGTCTAAACCATCCCATATCCAATACAGAAACGCAAGCGTGCTGTTTCTTCTTGTTCTACTTAGTGCTTCTACCAAATCCTACCACTCCGTTTCCATCTACACCCCAAACTGCAGGTTTAATAAACATAAATCCATCCGAGTCTGCTTCAAACTCAAGATTTGGTAATGCGTTAGAAGGAGGTGCTTGTAAAGAAGCTGGACCAGAAAATGATATTCCAGTTCTAACATCATACATACTTCCATGACATGGACATTCACCTCTCATTCTACCTTCTTCTGGCCAATATTTCCATAAACACCATAAATGAAGACATACCATGCTGTAAGCTCTAAATGAACTAACCTTGTTTGTAGTACCACCGAATTTTTTTGGGAGTCTGATAAATTGCCATTTTCTAAACGCTTCTTCGTTTAACACTTCATCAGCAGTTTTTGGATATGTAATTACTTCAGCGTGATTTATTGGAAAAGTGTTAACATTTGCCTGAGTACCATCAGGTAGAATAACAGGAACTTTCTCAGCTGATGCAGAAGAAGGATTTGGAAGAAAATTTCCCCATGGGACAAAAGGAGTAAATGCCAATGCAGTTCCTGCAGCACCCATAAGCTTCAAAAAATCTCTTCTGGATAGAGAACTGGTTTTTTCACTCTCTTGATCCACCATATAGCCCAACTCTTGCCAAATTGGTTATAAATCTTATTTCAGTGTGTTTTTATCTTCGATTTTTGAAATATGTGTTTTTTTACGTATTACAAAGAAAATACCAATTATGATCGCAATGGAAATTGGAATTAAAATGAACAGAAAACTGTCTTGTACACTAGATTCTTCTTGTAAAATAATTGGTTTGTCCTCTATAGAATGATCCACATTAAAGAAAATCTCCTGATATGATTCATTCAGTGCTTTATCCTTTGCAAAAATTTCAATCTTGTACTGTCCGTCAATAAATTTACTTGTGTCAAAATTGAAAACAGATTTGTCCTTTATTCTCTCACCATTTGGTAATAATAATACAATAGTTTTTTCATCCGGTAAGTTAGCATCATCTACTTTGATATTTATCGGTAAAGTGTTTGATACTATTGTATTATTTTGTGGTGATTTAATTTGCAGTTTTGGTGGTTGATTATCAACAATGAAAGAATATGTTTTAGTTTGTTCTAATCCAAGAATATCTTTAGCATAGATTCTTAGTTCATGATTACCAGATTGAATTTCTGACAAGTCAAGTCCTTCAGATGAATATTCAATTTCATTTCCATCAACAAAATATTTTACATATTCAAGATTTGGTTCTATTATTTCTGGGATAATTTTCTTAGATGTATTTACATAATCAGATATTATGAGTGAAATTTCTGGTGGACTATCATCAGGTAATATTGTTGTGAATTTTGCTGCCAAAGAAACTGGTTCAGTAAGTTGTGAGCCATCAAATAATGTAGAGTGAACCAAGAGTGAGTATGTTCCGGTTTGATTTATTGGTGCAAACATTACAGTGGAGGTGTCATCTTTATTCTTTACTGGAAAAAAACCACCACCTTGACTAAAAGAAGTAGAGCCTAACCAATCAACTGTTGGCCAACCCATAAAGTGACCAAATACTCCTGAATCTACATTTGTCTGAATAATTTTTCCTTCAGGATCAATCATAAAGACTGAAAAATTTGTGTCGTCGTTTTCCCAAGATAATTCTATTGC
The DNA here is from genome assembly GCA_902608175.1 of uncultured marine group I thaumarchaeote. GTDB lineage: Archaea > Thermoproteota > Nitrososphaeria > Nitrososphaerales > Nitrosopumilaceae > Nitrosopelagicus. Next base: position 24,835 of record CACLNC010000007.1, read on the forward strand.
ACCAGAATTTATTGTTGGATCATCAATATCAAAATAATATTGGCGCCAATCACCAGCCATGTAACGATTTGACATATCAAATGCACCTTTAACGTAACCACTTCCATATAATGTGCTTTCACTATTTGAACCAAGAATTACAACCGGTTTATCTTTTTCAACAGAAATTGAAACTGCATAAGACACTGGCACATTCACAGTGTGTTTTTCACCTTTGAATGTTACAAATCCATGATAAATTCCAGGTGCTTGACTATCTTTTGTTTTAATTTCTGCGGTTACTTCTAAAGTACTGTGTGGTGAAACAGATACAATATCTACCGCATTAACTTTAACATCATCCCAAGCATTCTTTGCAAAAATATTTCCAGATAATGTATAATTCATTGATGTAGAATTTATTTTTGAATCTCCACTCCAATAGGAATATTTTGTTGGTACAGAATAAACTCCAACTACCGGAACGTCATTGAATTTTTTTGATGGTTCAGTAATACGTAATTCTTGAACTGTTCCCCATGATCCTCCTCTATTTACCATGGATAATTCATCGCTAGAAATTTCTGTATTGTTATCTTTATCATCCCAATCATAAAGATAAAGTGATGCTATTTTCATATCATCAGCATAAATTGTGTCTGTTTTGTTCATGAAAGAATCAAAATCAAAATATGAGTTTAAAACCAGTAAATTAGTATCATTTAGAATTTTACTAGTTGAGTTTTCATTATCTGAAAAAAGCTGATTTAATTTAATGTATCCTGGTCTGTAAACTTTAGATTTATTTAAAATTGGATCTTGTACATGTACTTCCGAATTTCCTTCAAAAACTTTTGTTTCAATTAATTCCAAGTTTTGTGGTTGAATTGTAATATTTAGCGTATTATTTGTTGGATTTTCAATCGTAAAAGTAGTTGAAGTGACTTCTCCAGGTGATAATCTCCCACCAAACCAGCTTGTCTGCTTAATATTTTCAACAGGCATCTCAATTTTATCAAAACCAATCTTGGTTGAATTTATTGATTGAAGAGGTTTTTCTAGAATTTCTTTGATATTTGACGCTGATGCATCATTGTATACAATAAAAATATCATCTTCTCCTTTAGCAAATTTTACTGCGTCATTAGGATTTGCTATGCCAGCTCCTTGTGTCATTACATCATTATACAAATCGTCTGCAGTTGACATAAGAATATTTTTAACTCGTATAGGTTCATAATTTTCAGATTTATCATTTAGAGTTTGCATTACTAATGCAGCACTACCAGATACAATTGGAGCCGACATACTTGTACCACCAAACAAAGTAAATGCCTCCTGTTTAGAATCTTCTTTCATTTTAGTTACAATTGATGGAGTAAATCCATAAGCACCAATTGCCATTAAATCTGGTTTTGGATCACCAATTAGACTAGGTCCACGACTTGAGAAATCTATTACATCGTCCGAATGTTGAGTTGTGTTTCCAAATCTTGGTTGATCTTTAAAAGGACCATATCCAACAATTACGTTGTTTGTAGTTGCACCTACACTAAGACCAAATGGTGAAACATTTGGTAAACCTAGCGTACCATATCCATGTCCAGAATTACCTGCACTAGACACCATTAAAACCCCAGGATAATCATCAGCTAATGTTCCTGGAATTGCTAATGAATTCATGACTAAAGATAACATATCAAGACCTGATGCATGTTTAGTATTTGGAAAATTAGAAACGCCCCAACTATTTGATATAATATCAGCTCTTGGTGTACCAGTGAATTTCCATTTGTCATCATTATTTTCAAATCCAGCTGACCATAACCAAGCATATGCAACATCACCAAACCATAGAGCTTTAACTGGAATAATCTCAGCATCAGGTGCTACTCCACGTATAGTAAATTTTTTTGTATTATTGTAAATATCATACTGATGTATACCCTTTGATGAAATTGTACTCGCGCTAGCAGTTCCATGTCTTTGTGGATCACTCATTATACCAAAAAATTCTCCGTCATTATCAATTGGAGGAAGTAATGTACCATTTATTGCGCCTAAATGCTCATCTATCTTTGCTTCATTGTTAATGACACCGTAGATATCAAGTACATGTGCACCTACTGTTCCAACACTATAATCATATTCACCATCATCATCAAAATCATAAATTAAAAATTCATCACCGGATCCTAATTTTATTGGTTTTTCATCAGTAAAATCAAAATCATAGTTTTCCGTTATCTCATCATCTGTATTTATGAAATCTTCCCATGATGTTGAAAGGTCTGGAATTATTGTATCATATTTTCCTGAAATTTCTGAATCTATTACAAGGACCGGTACAACCTGAACTTTTCCTGCAAATGATTGTAAGATTACTCCTAAATGATAAACTCCACTCTTTGATTCAATGTAATCTCGTTTATTTTGTCCAATTTTCATATCATCAGAAAGTGTACCATTCAAAAGTGGTGATTTTCCCATATATGGAAAAAAAGAATTGTAAACAAGAAGTTGTGTACCATCACCGTTCTGTGCAACATCCAAAAATACACCTTCATTTCTTGGTTTTGTATAAACTTTTGATGTCATATTTTCAAAAGAAGAAAACGATTTACTTGTATGATTTTTTATAATATCATATTTGTCAATGTTTGCAGCAAATGTTGCATTTGTTAAGATTATTCCTTGACCGTCTGCATCAAGCATAATTGGAAAATTATTTTCATCTCTTGCAAGAGAGTGACGAACATCTGGATTTGAAAAATCAACACCAGTATCAATTATAGCTATTTGTATATTTTTCCCTGTAGCATTATGGGTTTCATGAATTTTTTTTGACTGTGCAATATTTTCCATTTGTGAAACATCAGTTTGTTTATCCGTTAAAACATAATTAGAATGAAAATCTAATTCAAAGTCTTCCATTACGCTATAACCTCTTGCAACAAAAAATGGTGCTTTACTTTCTTCCATAACAACTATTGAGAAAAATCCATTCGAAGAACTGGCTGTATGCCCAATTTTATTTGCATAAGTTAATAGCTCATTACCTGATCCTGATCCAAAAATAAGATAACGTTTTAGATTAGAATTATTTTCTAGTGGATCTGTAAAGCCTATAATCTTAGAATTACCGTTAAACTCTTGATTAGTAAATAAATTTGTGTTAAAATCAATCAAATCTCCACCAAGATAGGCATCAGACTCTGATAATATTGATGGAATTAATACTAGTAAAAATACTGATAATACTAGTTTTAACATAATCCATGTTTCTTTTTTATAATTATAATATCTATCTTCTCCTTGCTATGATTACAATTTGTAATGCAAGGATGATTGCGATGGATGCAACAATTGGAAACAATAATGAATTAAGTTGTGAAGAACCCTCTTCAATATTTTTAACAGAGCTGGAAACGGAGCCTACACTTTTTTCAATATCACCACTTGCTTTTTCTAACGTAGAATCAAATCCAGATGCTACTGATTTTACATTTTTTAATTCAGTGGTAGCGTCTCGTAGAACATCACTAAGATCCAATATTTGTTCTGAGATTGTACCAATATCTGTACTTTGAGCAACTGTTGCAGCTGAACCATGTGAAATATTTCCACTATCAAATGCTACAAAATGAAAAACAAATAATCCCTCCATTGGAGGATTAAAATCAACAAAATAAAGTCCCTGATGAAGTGTTTGTAAATCATTATCAAAATTTTGTACTTGACCGTTTGGATAATGAACATGTGATGTTCCTAAAAGATTATTTGGATTATCCCCAATCAAAAGACCATCACTTGTTGTTTGTACATATACACGAATTGGTCTGTTAATGGCTGCATCATCTGGTGCAAATACTTGTGTATGCAAGTGACGTTCAAGTGGAACTTCAATAAGATCAGTAGTTGTTAAAAATTTAATCTCTATTTTTTTTGTTGTGCCCTCTTGTGTTGAACTAATTGCTTCTAAGAAATATGTTCCAAATGGAAGTACTGCGGATGACTTTGGCCATTCCATCATAATGTAATTGAATGAACCATCTGCATCTGCTATAATTTGATCAAACTGTGCAATTGTTCCATCTGGTGCAAATAACCGTACTACAAGATGATCTTTAGGAACTGTTTTTCCATATACGAAGATTGGTTGGCCAGGTTGAAAAATTTCTTGATTTGTTTGCAAATCTAAAAATCCCCCAGTCTGTGCAGCGGAAAATTGTATAGAGCCAGAGAGAACTAGTGCCGCTATTACAAATATTCCAAATGTTTTCATTCTATTCAAGTTAATTTTTTCACCTAATATCACTTCTGATAAAATGATCTTTATTCTATAACTTTCGTTAAGTGTGTAATCAAAAAAAAGAAAAGGGGGGTATTGTTTCTAGTCTAATTGACGTTGATAGATGCTTCTACAGTGTCTGATAGAGCAGTTGGATTATCTACGCTTTCCCATACAAACACCGTTGCGGTGTATGATCCGGAATCGCCAGGTATCCATGACAATGCTGGGCTAAATGATTGTCCAGCAGCCAGTGAGCCAGTAATCCATGCTAGTGAGACTGTAACGCCGTTACCATCCTGAACCTGTACAATGTAAGCAAATGGTTGGTCTTTATCCTGTCCATTAACCAAGTCAGCTTCTATCTGTACCTGTTGGTCGACTGAAACACTTGATAATGAATTACCAAATGCGTCAACTACTCTTGCGTTAGCAGCTGGTGCTCTCTCAAGAGGTGGTACGATTGTGCCGATTATGGCTGTGGAAGTTACGTCCAAGTCGTCTGCTCTAGTGTATGGGTCAGGTAGTGTATTGTCCTCATATTCTGCGGTGATTGTGTCACCTTCTGAAACTCTGAGTCTATGACCTGATGATTCATCATCGACGGTGAACTGAACAGTTCCCTCGAAGATACCGGTTGCCTCGTTAGTTTCAGTTACAGTTAAGTCAATACCACCAGCGTCAGAATCTGACCAAAGGTCGACATCGAAGTTGTCAACATTTTCTGGATCCCAATTCATGTCTGGGTCTACTACTCTAATAACGCCTGTACCAGTTGCTGGGTAACTTGACTCAAGCCATTGAATCTCACCAATGTTCCATCTAATCAATGCAGAACCTACAACAGTCTCATCCTCGTTATACTCGTATGAGATTGTAAGTCCGTCATCGTCTTCAGCCTTGATTGAACCGTCAGTTGGTCCGGAACCAGATGCAGATGAAACACCAGTTACGTCGTAACCGGAGCTACCTGTGTCAGGGTTGCCGTCAGCATCGTGGCTAAATCCTTTGAGGATTACCTCACCAGTGAAGATACCTGTATCAGTTCCAGTTTCAGCAAGCTTGTATGGTGTAAGCTTCTGTGATCTGGTCTGAACGATGATTGGATCGCTTGAGGTATCACCAACTTCGTCAACTAAGTCGCTGTCGAAGTTGTGGTCAGGTGCTACGATGGTTACATAGACCTTGTCAGTCCATGTATAGACCTTCTGGTCTAGTTCAATTGTTGCACCGAAGTTAGATGTGTATACGGATAAGTTAATGTCTTGGTCTTCGTCTCCTACGAACTCGGCTCCTGATGGACCCCAGTCAGTATATTCAAGGTCGATAAGCTCACCTCTGTCCAGTTTAGATCCTCCTAATTCTTCAGGAATTTCAATGACAATCTGGAAGATTCCAGTACTATCACCTGTTTCTCTAAAGTCAGAAGGTTCTGGGTCAAAGGATGATGCACTACTACCAAGGTTACCCATGGTTAGTGTACTAGCATCAGAGTCCCACTCGATCAAGTCGAGATCCCAGGTCTCTGCGCCGTCATTATCTAAGTCAAGGTCTGGTTCAATCAAGGTTAAGATCATATCCGAACCAATGATGTAAACAGACTTGTCTGCTTGTAATACACCGTTTCTAAGGTCAAATGTTGCTGAGTCGTATACGACTGCTGCATTACCAGATGCGTCAGTTGGATCAGTATACTCTGCGGTGAGAACATCACCTTGTAGTATACAGTTGTAGGTTCCACTTGCTCCAGTTGCACTTGCTGCTATTCTGTTAGTTTGTGTTGCTCTAGCTTGTCCAGCTGAGTCACCACTTGTAACGTTCCAGAATAACGAATTGCTTGGACACTTTGAGCTTGCTGGGCCATCAGTATATCTGATGCCGAAGTCAAGTTCAAAGACTCCTGAATCTGGGGCTGTTTCATAAATTGGACCTAACTCTTGTGTACCCACACGGTTACCTGTACCTGAGCCTGCGGCACTGCCGGAGTTCTCAACTACAGATTTGCCAGATGTGATAACACCAACTGCTGATGTATCACCGCCGGCTGTTGCGAGGGTTACAATATCAGAACCACGAGTGACGTAGAGATGTAGAGGTCCGTAATTCTTTCCAGAAACGTTCTCTGCAATCTTGTCTTCACCCATTGCTGATATATCATAGTCAGGATCGTCAATTCTTACGTGGATGGTAAGGTCACCATTGCCCAAGGTCTCGGAGTTTGCATCAAGATATGATGTAATTCCTGTACCGTGAACTGGGAATATAGCCCTATTATTTGGTGTTGATTTTGATGACTCAATTGAGAAATCAGAAATTGCACCAAATGGTACTGGATAGACAGTTCTATCTAGACTGACTGAACCAGTGTTGGCTCTAATACCTGCACCATCTCCTACTTCAATACTTTCACCACTTGCATCTCTGTAATCTACGTAGTTAACTTCCATGTCTTTACCGGTTGTAGTTGTTGATGTACCACCAGTAGTTGTGTATCCTGCTCTCTTACAGTAGTTGGATGGAACTTGGAAATCACCAGTGAAGACACCAGTACCTAAACCGGTTTCTACTAATGTAAATCCTGTTTCACCAAGACCGTCGTCGATGCTGGTTGCAACT
>CACLNC010000008.1 GCA_902608175.1 uncultured marine group I thaumarchaeote
ATATATTGGTCAGAAAAATTTTGGTTATTCTACAAAAGTTACTAAGATTCCTGCTCCTGGTGGAAAAATTTGGCCGGATAGGTTAATGTCAATAAACAAAATTAAAAGAATGACTGGATGGAAACCAAAAGTTTCATTAAAACAAGGTATTGAAAAATTAATGGAATATGAGGTATAGTGAATGAAGATAACCAATGCAAAACCATTTTTTCCAGAAGAAGATATTTCTTTAATTCTTGAAGAAATTAAAAAAAGCCTACAAACTGGGACGCTTACATTTGGTCCAAATGTAAGCAGATTAGAAAAAGAGTTTGCAGGGTATATTGGAGTAAAAAATGCAATTGCTGTCAACTCAGGAACTTCTGCATTAGAAATTGCACTTAGGTATTTTGATTTAAAGGGAGGAGAAGTTATTGTTCCAACTAATAGTTTTGTTGCATCTGCAAATGCAGTAATCTTAGCAGGAGGCAAACCAGTTTTTGTAGATATAAAGAAAGAAACATTATGCATAGACCCAGATGATGTAAGAAAGAAAATTACACCTAAAACAAGGGGAATCATGGTGGTACACTTGGCTGGATTAATCCCACCAGAGATTGATGAAATTAAAGAAATATGTGATAAGAATGATTTTTTTCTGATTGAAGATGCTGCTCACGCACATGGTTCAAGTATTGATAAAAAACATGCAGGAAGTTTTGGGCATGTTGGGTGTTTTTCATTTTTTCCAACAAAACCAATGACTACTGGTGAAGGTGGAATAATAACTACGAATGATGATAAAATTGCTGAATATGCAAAAATTCTTCGTCATCATGGAAAAGAAGGTAACGAGCATACGAAAATTGGCTATAATTGGAGGATGAGTGAGATTAATGCAATTTTAGGCGTTTATCAACTCAATAGATTAGATGAATTTGTAGAGAAAAGAAATAAAATTGCTCAGAGATATGTAGATGAATTATCTGAGATGGAAGGTTTGAGTTTGATTTCTGTCCCATCAAATTCAGTACATAGTTTTTGGAAGTATCCAGTATTGTTAGAGTCTATTAAAGCACCAGAATTAGAAAAAATTTTTCGAGATAAATATGAAATTGCTTTGGGTACAATTTACTATCCACCAATTCATCTTCAACCATTCTATAAACAAGAATTTGGAAATAAACCAGGTATGTTACCAATATCAGAAGAGGTTCTATTAAGAGAAACATGTCTTCCCATTTTTGTAGATATGACTGATGAAATGATAGATAATGTAATAATGGCTATAAAGAAGGAATTGAAATAAGTGCCTGAGTAGATAATGCTAAACGCCCGATATATTTGGAGTGTATAGATTAAGTCCTACTCAAACTTGTAAAATGTGATGAAAATGATTTTAGCTGGAGACCAACCGGATTATTTACCTTACATAGGTTTTTTTCATAAAATGTCAAACTGTGACAGTTACATGATTGTAGATCATGTACAATATAGCAAAAAATCTTTTCAGAATAGAAATCAGATTAGGGGGAAAAATGGCATAATTCTCTTAACAGTTCCAGTTTTGACTAAAGAAAAATTTGATCAACCAATAAAGGATGTGTTGATAAATAATCAGGTAGATTGGCAAAAAAAACATTCTCGATCTATAACACTAACATATCAAAATGCGCCATATTATGATGATTTTAAAGATTTTTTTGAGAGTATTTATTCAAAAAAATGGGATAAATTAATTGAACTCAATGTGTATATTATCAAACACATTGCAAATCTTCTAGAAATAGAATTACCAATACAGAAAAGCTCAGAATTTAATTTTGTTAATAAAAAAACAGAACTTCTAATTGAAATGTGCCAAAAGATAAATGCAGACATATATCTTTCTGGTGAAGGTGGTAGGGCCTATGTTGATGATACTAAGTTTCAGAATAATAATTTGAAAAATTATTTTACAAATTTTAAACATCCTGTGTATAAACAGTTGATAGAACCATTCATTCCAAATATGTCAACAGTTGATCTTTTACTTAATCATGATTTAAAAACAAGCAAGAAAATAATTGAGGATAGTGGAATTATTGGAGAATAATTAATACTGAGATACTATTATTAAGTCGGTTCAAAAATTCAACTTAATGAATATACTTGTTATTGGAGCACACCCAGATGATGAAGTAATTGGTGCAGGAGGAATTATTTCAAGACATATAGAAAATGGTGATAAAGTTTTCATTGTATTATTTTCTGTTGGACATAAACCAATACAACCAAAATTAAAAGAGCAAGCCTATAAAGCTCTAAAAATTTTTGGGATTAATAGAAATAATTTATTTTGGTTAGGTTGTAAATCTGGACAATTTGATCTTGAACCAAAATTAAGAACTAATGCAAAGTTAGCAGAGATTATTGGTAAAGTTAAACCTCAAATTGTTTATACTCATTTTTATGGAGATACACATCAAGACCATAGATTTGTTTTTGATTCAACAATGGTTGCATGTAGGCCATCACATCAGATTAGAGGAATAAAAACAAAACAAAATTGGAATGGTGTTGAAAAAATTTTGTGTTATGAAATACCATCATCAACAAATTGGTCAGGCAGACTAAATGAGAGTTTTAATCCCACAGAATTCATTGAGATTTCTGAAAAAAATTTAAGGAAAAAAATTCAAGCCTACAATTGCTATAAGGACGAAGTTAGACCAGGAAATCATCCTAGATCAGTAGAATCATTGAAAACAAATGCAAAATATAGAGGTAGTTCAGTTGGTGTTGAATTATGTGAAGCATTTGTTATGATTAGGAATATCAACTATGAATATTAAAAAAAAACCAATACTTGTGACAGGAGGTGCAGGTTGTGTAGGTAGCAATATTGTTAAGAAACTAGAGAAACGTGGTGCAGAGGTTACTGTTATTGATAATCTTTCAGCGTATCCATTTGATTACTTACATGAATATGGTGTTGGTCATATGGAAAATGTAAATTTTATCAAAGGTGATATTAATGATCATGAATTAATTTCTGAATTAATTAGTAAAAATGACATTGTTATTCATGCAGCTGCATTAGCAGATGTTGGCGCATGCGTAAGAAATCCACATGATGAATTTTTGACAAATGTGAGGGCTACTCAAAACATTTTAGAAGTATGTAAAAATGAGGAAATTCAAAAATTTGTGTTTATATCATCTGCATCAGTTTATGGAGAACCAAATGGTCAAATTTTCAAAGAGGGTGATGCATGTTTTCCAGTTTCAAATTATGGTCTTTCAAAATATTGGGGTGAACAACAAACTAGGTTATATCATGATCTCTATGAATTACCAACAACATCAATTAGGTTTTTTAGTGTTTATGGTTCACCGCAAACTCCTAAACAAGGGAGCCATAGCTGGGCAGTAGCAATTTTTTCTATGTTAGCGAAAAAAAGAAAACCAATAACAGTTTTTGGAGATGGAAATCAAATTCGAGATTTTACTCATGTATCAGATATAGCAGAATCAGTAGTTCGTTCAATTGATAAAGATTCTACAAATGGACAGTTTTTTAATTCAGGAACTGGTAAACCAACAAAAGTTAATGATATAGTGAAATATGTTTTTGAGAATATTGAAGAAGTTCCAATTCAATACAAACCACACCCACCAGGTGATCCTTTTGGAGGATATGCAGAAAATACATTGATGAAGAAATTATTAGATTGGGAACCAGAATACACGTTACAAAATGGAATTAAAGAGTACTTTGAATGGTTAGATGATAATGAACATCTAATTCCAGAATGGACATAAATATTTAGAAATAATTTTTTAGATGATTCTCAAATGAGGTAAAATTATGTTGTTCCAAAATTTTTTCTAATCTAGAATATGTTTTTTTAATATTATGAAATGTAACAAATCTTTCTTTTAGTGGTAGTTTTATTTCTGGCATAAATTCAGGCGTCAATTCCCAGGAATGGACATAAATTGTTGCAGGAATGTTTTGCCTTTCATATTTTGAAATAGAATTTAATGAGGTGCCTAATGGTAATGAACGTAGATAAAACCCTCCTGATATAGGGACATTTTTTCCAAAAAATGTACCAACAGATAGAGGATATTCGATTAATTTTCCATTGGGATCATTTTTTGTCAAAGATGATGATGAAATCGTGAATGGATCTTTTTGGCAGTTTTCAAATCCGTATAATTGGGTTTTTACGGGCATAATACTACTATCATAAAGATAATTTTTTTCAACTAACGCATCAATAGCCCAAGATGTATTTTGATTTAGTGAAAATGTTGGTGCTCGAAATCCTTTTGATTTTCCATTAGAAAGTTTATCAAAAACATCTAATTCATCTAAAAATTTTTCTTTGGTTAAATCATTCAAACTAGAATGCCTCATTGTATGAAAACCAATCTCATGATCATTATCAAGAATTAGATCTAATATTGATGGTTTATGTTCTAATAATTCTCCAACCATAAAAAAAGTTGCAGAGGTTTCTGTTTTTCGTAATAGTTCAATAATTTTTTCTATGCCATTAATAATTTTTGGTTCATGTTTTAGATCTTTAACAAACGGTTGAACAAGTTGAGGATGATACCAATCTTCAAAATCAATTCCAAGTAAATTATTGTTCATGTTAATGATCTATTTTTTTTACAATTCTAGCAGGATTGCCGACAACAACGCAATAATCTGGAATATCTTTACTTACAACACTACCAGAAGAAATTATTGAATTTTTTCCAATAGTTACACCCAATGTAATAATGGCTCCCGGGTTAATCACTGCACCTGATTTGATATTAATCTCTCCAGTTTTTCTTGGATAGTCACCTTGTTTTAAAAATAAATTTGCAGTAGGATTATTGTGTGCAAATAGCATGGAATAGGAACCTAATGTTACATTATCTCCAATAGTAATCAATTCTGGATACATTAAATCTATGAATGCATAAGGATTGAAGTGGCAATGTTCCCCAATTTTTACTCCTCTCAATCTTTGCATCTTTACGGCAAATCCTGAATGTGTGGAGTGAAATGCTAAACTGTGATGTAACCATGATCTCAGATAATTAATTCTAAGTCTTAATCTTCCACTTGCACCAGAATATCCATGATATTCCATCAATTCTTGTTCATTAATTTTAAAGGTGTCTTTAGATAATTCTTCGAAATTACTCACACCGGAGAGAATTTCTTAATCTATCTAAATATTTCTAACAAAATGAATGAGTAACTTTGTGTGATAAATTCTAAATTCAAGGGAGTTTTTGTTCATTTAGCATGAAAAATGAAGAAAATTTGGCTTATTTTTTGAATGAAGCAAAGTCAATAAAAGCTCAAAACTTCGAGAAAAAATTACAAATTGCACTTTTAGGGAGTTTTACATTAAATGGATTTGAAGAAACAATTCGTGTCAAATGTAATCAGCAAAAAATTGAATGTAGAACGTATGTAAGCGATTATAATCAATATAATCAAGATATTCTGAAAAAAGATTCAAAATTCTATCAATTCAAACCCGAACTAACATTTCTAATTTTAGATGTTAGACATATCCTTGGTGAATTATACTTTCACCCATATTCAACACCAGTATTAGAGAGAAAAGAATTAGTTGCAACCAAAGTTAACGAAATAACCAATCTAATTAAAACAATTATTAAATATTCAAACTCACGTGTAATTCTTACTGATTTACAGGTTCCAACATATTCTCCATATGGAATAAGTGAACAAAATGAGGAATTTGGTGTAAAACAAATTGTTAGAGAAATCAATACCAAAATTAGATCTGAAAATAAAGATGAATCGTTATTATCTATTCTTGATTTTAATGAATTTATACAAAAATATGGTGAGGAGAATATTTTTAGCTATAAACAATTTTTTTCCGGAGATATGAAAATCTCAATTGAATACATTCCAAAATTTGTTGATGAAATGATGAGATTTGTTAATGCTGTTGTGGGAATTACAAAGAAATGTATCGTATTAGATCTAGATAATACATTATGGGGTGGAATAATTGGAGAGGATGGGTTTGACAATATTAAATTAGGTGATGACCCAATAGGACGTTCTTTTGTAGAATTTCAAAAAAGATTACTTGCGCTAAATCAAAGAGGAATAATTCTAGCTATTAATAGTAAAAATAATTTTGATGATGCAATCAAAGTAATCAATGAACACCCAAATATGATTCTAAGAGAAAATAATTTTGGATGTATCAAAATTAATTGGAATGATAAAGTTACAAATCTACATGAAATTGCAAGTGAATTAAACATTGGATTAGATAGTTTTGTATTTTTTGATGATGACCCAATAAATAGAGAGTTTGTAAAAAATCAATTAAATCAAGTTATTGTAGTAGATTTACCTAGTGATTCAGCAAAGTTTGCTCATGTTCTAACAGAGATGAATGTGTTTGAATCACTGATGATTACAGAAGAAGATGCAAAAAGAAAGGATATGTATCTGGGCCAAAGAAAAAGAGTTGAATTTGAGAATAAAATTGGTGATTTTAATAAATTTCTCAAACAAATGAACATTCAAGTTTTAATAAAAAAGGCAGATAGTTTTTCGATTCCAAGAATTTCTCAACTAACATTAAAAACAAATCAATTTAATCTTACAACAAAACGATATCAACAAGATCAAATATCGTCTTTTTCAGATGATAAAAATAAAATTGTTGAAAGTGCGCAAGTTAGTGATAAATTTGGTGATAATGGAATTACTGGAGTGTACATAGTAGAGAAAAAAGATACTGAATGGATAATTGATACATTTCTATTAAGTTGTAGAATAATTGGACGAGGCGTTGAAGATATTATGTTAAGTCAATTAATCGAAAGAGCAAGAAAAGAAAATGTTAAAAAAATTAAAGGAAAATTTATTCCAACTATAAAAAATAAACCTGCAGAGAATTTTTATAAAGAATTTGGCTTTAAGGAAGAAGGAGATTTTTGGATTTTTGATACAGAGCAAACAATAAAAAAACCAGAACATATCAAGATGATTAAAAATGAGTGAAAAATTATATCAAATTGTATCAGAAGTGTTTAATGTTGAACTTAACAAGATTAATGATAATACTAGTCCTGAAAATTTAGAAGAATGGGATTCTTTTAATTTTTATGTATTATTAGACCAAATTGAAAATAAATTTAATATAAAATTTGATCTTGATGAAACGTTAGAGATTAAAAAAATTGGTGATTTTAAAAAACTGTTTGAAAAATATGGGATTAATACGTGAATATAGATGAAATTACATCATGTAGGAATAGTTGTCAAAAATATTCAGGAATCACTTGGTGAACTAACAAAATACTTGAATTTTGAAGAAACTTCTATTCCAATATCAGTTAAATCACAAAAAGTTAACGTATGTTTTTTGAAAACATCTGATGTCTATATCGAACTAATTGAGCCTGTTGAAGATGATTCACCAGTAAAAAAAATTTCTGAATCTGGAGGTGGTTTTCATCATTTATGTTTTGAAGTTGATAACATACTTGATGAAATAGAAAAAATGAAAAAAAATGGTGCAAGAGTAATTGTGGAACCAACTGAGGGTTTTGAAGGTAGATTAATTGCGTTTGTTCTACTCAATATGAAAAATACAAATTGTAATTTAATTGAATTTGCTGAGAAAAAGAAATGAAATTGAAAAATTTGAATAATGTAAATGTTGGAATAGATCTAGTTGAAATTAATAGATTTAAAAAAATTTCATTTAATGAAAATAAATCATTTTATAGAAAAAATTTTTCAAAAGATGAAATAGAATATTGTTTAAAATTTAGTGAACCATACAAACATTTTGCAGGAAAATTTGCTATTAAAGAGGCAACAAAAAAATCAATAAATAAAAAATTAGAATTATCTGAAATCAGAACTTATCATGTAGAATCAAAACCTAGTGTTAAAATATTAAATGAAGACCTTGAATTCAAAGTTTCAGTTTCACATGAAAAAAATTATGCAATTGCAATAGTGATTAACAAAAATTAACTATAACATTAAGATTATAATTTATTATTTTCACTCATTTCTTTTGTGATAAAAATTCTGTACCATATTTCACACGCAAGCAATCCCAAAAATTTATTCACATATTTTATGTTAATATCTAAATCATCAATGTGTTTTGTAATCCACTCTTTTCTAATCAAATTTGCTTCAACCAATCTGGAATTATCAAAAAATTCTTTACATAAATCATGACCATGTGTTTCCCAAAGATTTAGAGTATTAACATTAAACCCTAATTTTTCTGTACTGATTAACGATGAAACATTATGTTTTTCTATTAATTTTCTCAGTGGTAGTTTCCCAATATTATTTTCTTCATCATATCTATGCTTGATTGGAATATGAGGTGCGATGGATAGTAATTCTTCAGATAGTATAGGTGTTATTAGGTTCATATCAAATGAATCAATTATTCTAGAATTAATTGGATTAAAATTATACAAAAGTTTTCCATTATAATCTGCTAAACAAACTTGATTAATCCTATCTAGATCATTATCAAAAAAAGGTAAAAGCCTATTGTAAATACCATCCCATGAGAAATTACATTTTTTAGTAAATATGTTCGCTTGATCAGGTACACGATCTCTTTCATGGCACTCTAGATATGCCTTAACTTTTTCAAGTGGAGTTGAATTATCAGAAGTTAAAGATAGAAACTTGCTATACCTAAATGTATATCCTGCAAAAAGTTCATCACCGCCATCGCCTGAAAATAAGGTTTTTGATAATGTATTAGATTTTTTTACAACGTAATACCAATGTAAATCCCAAAATGGTAACTTTACAATACTAATTGCTTTAGGTAATTCGGATAGATAATTTTCAAGATGAACTATATGATGTTCTGCGTTAAATCTTTCTGCAATTTTTGATGCTGCAGGGGTTTCATCAACACTATTTGCAAATTTAATTGATACGGCATGTAATTTTATCTCAGGATTGATTTTACGAAGTAATGTTAATACTAATGTTGAATCAACACCACCACTTAGTGCAACAGAAAGTTCCTTATCATCTAGAGTTTTAAGTTTATTTTCCATTTCATTGCAAATTAGATTCTCAACATATTGAATATCAATAGGATTATCATCTGTTAGAAAATCTTTTGAACTTTTAGGAGATAAATTTGGATTTATTGAAGGATCATAACGAAGAGTCAGAATATTAACTAAGGATAAAGGATTAATTTCCACGTCCTAAGCCTCTAAAAATTAATTTTTGTTGTTTTGCAATAGATGGATCGACTACTCCTCGTGTATCAATTACAATTGGATGTTTCATTTTTGTAAACATTTCAACTTTCAATTCTTTGAATTCATCATGACCAGTAACAATGATTGCTGCATCTACTTTTGAGATTATATCTTCAATGTTATTTTCAGATGTTATACCAAATACATTACTTGAGGGGAAATATGGGTCATAAATGTGAATATTTGCACCTAAATCTTGAAGTTTTTTTATAACGTGCTCAGCAGGAGATAATTGAATGTCCTTTACATTGGGTTTGTAAGAAACCCCAAGAATTAGTATCTCACTATTTTCTAAAGATTTTTTACATTCTTTGAATGCATCAGAGGTTAATTCAACTACATGATCTGGCATTTTTTCATTAATTTTTCTACTTGATTCAATTATACTAAGCCTTGAACCAATACGTTTTGCAGTGTTAAGAAGTTGATATGAGTTAATTGGTAAACATGGACCGCCTACCCCAGCACCTGGATAATGGATTTGAAAATTATATTTCTTTTTAGCAGCTTCTAGAACTTTATTTGTATCAATTCCAAGTTTTTCAAACATTAGAGCTAATTCACTTACAAATGCAATATTTATATCACGAAAAACATTAGTTGTTAACTTTACTGCATTTGCAGTTTTGCAATTTGGCATTTCAACAAGTTCAACTGAAAAAACAAAATTGTATATGGTTTTGATTATTTTTGTAATATTAGAATTTATACTACCAACTAATCTTGGAAGATTTGTAAAATCATGTAAAATTTCACCAGGATTAGCATTTTCAGGACAAACCCCAATGAAGAAATTCTTTTCCACTTCTAATCTTCCAGATTTTGAGATTATAGAAATCATTTCATCTTCAATGAATCCAGGTTCAATTGTGCTTTCAACTATAACTAAAGAATTTGGAAATAAACCAGGTATGTTACCAATATCAGAAGAGGTTCTATTAAGAGAAACATGTCTTCCCATTTTTGTAGATATGACTGATGAAATGATAGATAATGTAATAATGGCTATAAAGAAGGAATTGAAATAAGTGCCTGAGTAGATAATGCTAAACGCCCGATATATTTGGAGTGTATAGATTAAGTCCTACTCAAACTTGTAAAATGTGATGAAAATGATTTTAGCTGGAGACCAACCGGATTATTTACCTTACATAGGTTTTTTTCATAAAATGTCAAACTGTGACAGTTACATGATTGTAGATCATGTACAATATAGCAAAAAATCTTTTCAGAATAGAAATCAGATTAGGGGGAAAAATGGCATAATTCTCTTAACAGTTCCAGTTTTGACTAAAGAAAAATTTGATCAACCAATAAAGGATGTGTTGATAAATAATCAGGTAGATTGGCATTCTCTGCTTTTTTTAATTAATAGATGAGTTCCATGAACATGAGATAATACTGCATCTACTGGATTATTCATACATGCATTATTACCCAAACTACCTGCAAGATGAATAACCACTTCAATATTTTTTTTAAAAATTCTATCTAATATTTTTTCATCAGATATATCTCCTATTACAAATTCAATATTTTTTTTAATTTTCTTTTTTAATATTCTATATCTTTTTCCATGATCCAAAACCACTACATTATGGTTTTTTGATAGTTGTTCTGCTAAGAAACTTCCAATAAATCCTCCACCACCTGTAATTAAAATTTTCAATATCCTTAGTCATCATCTTTTTAGCATTCATAAAAACTATATTCATCTATTATCAGACATTTTATGTATTCATAAATTAGTATGAACTCAATATTTTTCAAATAAATTATTAAGTACCTAAATAATTAATTTTGGATATGGTAATTGTAGGTACATCACAATACAATTACAAATACGGTAAACAAATTCATTTACCATATAGTGTGGGAATGTTATATTCATATATCAAATCAAAACCTGAACTTGCCTCAAATTTTGAATTTGAAAAAACATTTGTTTTTAGAGATGGTATTGATGATGATATTACAAAATCTAAAAATTTAGATATTCTGTTATGTTCATGCTATGTTTGGAATTGGAAGATTACAACCCACTTAGCTAAAGAAATAAAAAAAATCAATCCTAATTGCCTTGTAATTTTTGGAGGACCACAAGTTCCAGATGATACACGTGGTTTTTTTGAAAATTATCCTTTTGTTGATATCATAGTACATGGTGAGGGTGAATATATTATTGAGAATCTATTCAAAACTTTCTTAGATGACAAAGACTGGTCTAAGGTAAAAGGAATCTCAACAAGATCATTTAGAACTGCTCCACAGGAAAGAATTAACAGTTTAATGGATTTACCATCCCCATACCTAACAAATCAAATATGGGATCTAGTTGATAAAAACTCTGAAATTGATTGGGATACGTCATGGGAAACTAACCGTGGTTGTCCGTATCAATGTACTTTTTGTGATTGGGGGAGTGCAACTTTCACAAAAGTTAGAAAATTTGAAGAAGAAAGGTTGATGAAAGAAATTGAATGGTTTGCAAATAACAAAATGCGTTATATTGATTGTTGTGATGCAAATTTTGGATTATTTGAAGAACGTGATAAAAAAATTGCTGAAAAGTTAAAAGAGCAATCGCTAGAAAAAAATTTCCCAAAAAAATTTGGTGTTGCATGGGCAAAAAATACTACTGAAAAAATTTTACCAATTGCAAAAGAATTGAGAGATGGTGGAATTATTGGAGCAATTTCTTTATCTGTTCAATCACTTGATCCTACTACTTTAAAAAATATCATACGTGCAAATATTAAATTTGACAAATTTTCAGATCTAACAACAATTTTCCGCAAAAATGATATTCCAACTTATACTGAAGTGATAATTGGTTTGCCTGGTGAGACTTTAGATAGTTTTAAAAATGGTTTAGAAACCATTGCTCAAACTAGAATAGGTTCATTTCTTTGGAATATCTGTAGTGTATTACCTAATGCACCAATGAATATTCCTGAATACAAAGAAAAATTCAAAATTAAAACAATACCTTCCCCAATCAAATTACGTCATGCATCATTAGAATATATCAAAAAGGATAAAATTCATGAAGAAGAACAAATTGTGGTTGAAACTTATTCCTATACAACCCCTGAATTAAAACAAATGCTACTTTATGCATGGGCTATTTCAACATACCAAAACCTTGGTATTTTTGAGCATTTTTCAAATTATTATCATCAGGTAAAAAATTTATCATATATGTCATTTTTTGACATACTTTTTGAATACTGTAGAACCAAAAATTCAATATTTTCTGATGAATTAAAAATTGTTGAAAAACATTTTGATGAATTATTTGAAGGAAAGGGTTGGGATCATTACGATCCTACATTAGGTGATGTTAATTGGCCTATAGAAGAAGCAAGTTGGTTACGTATAGTTCCAGATAAAAATAAACTAACGGAAGAATCTAGATTATTTTTAGAATTCTTAGAAAATAAAATGAATTACAAAACACCAACATTTGTACTAGAAGATCTTTTGAAATTTCAAGTATTTTTACTATCTACTAAAGATGATGTAAAAGAGCTAAAATCTGGAATATTCCATTTTGATTGGAAATCTTTCTTCATAAATAATTCTAATGAACCTAAATCTTACACGAAAAAATATTATTTTAAAAATATGATTCTTGAACGGGATCCTCTCAAATGGAATTATCAAGCAGTATTCTGGGGTAGACGTGCACTAAAATACAAAGCTCATCCAGAGAGAATTTTTGAAGATAAATCATTCTTGGATGTTACTCCTCTAGAAACTGAACAAAAACCTTCACATTCATCAAATTGGGATCTATAGTAATTCTAAATTAATTCTTGCATCAAATCTGCGAGATGATCTGCTCCTAGATCATTATTGAAGTTTTTTATAGCAAAATTTTTGCCATTATTTGCAATCTCTTCCCATTTCTTATTTTCAACATCAGACAAATATTCGTGAAATTTTTCTTCGTAATTTTTCTCATTGATAAAAATTGATGTTTCATTATCTTTGAAACCAATATGTTTTCCGTGATTTTTTTCTGTCATCTCCATGAATGTTAAACATCCTGCTGCAGGCATTTCCCAGTATTTCTGTATAGGTGAATATGTATCTGCAGCAATTACAGCCTGATATTTTTCTAGAAGTAATGGATAATCATCACTCACAAAATTATGTTCTAAAGTTCGCGTATAATCAACATAATCTAGTTTAGAGCATTTTGTACGTAATACTTTGCATCTATACGTATTCCATTTTGGATTACGTACATCATTTATTATTTTACTAATGAATTTATCATTACCAATGTTGCCTGAATTTAAAATTCTTTTTTTTATTCTATCATTAAATGGTTTTAAATTTTCGAATAATGATCTTTCTACTCCATAAAAAATTGTTTTGTATTTGAAGTCTTTCGGATATAAATCATGAAAGAATGACTCAGAAAAAAAATTAAAATAATAATCTATGTCCCATTTCTCATTTAATATCTTAGATGCTTTAGCTCTGCTGGGGTCTGTAACTCTTGAAATTACAGGAATTTCTAGATCCTTAATACCATTTAATTCACTTGGCATTCCAAAAGGTGAATTTTCCCAGAGTAAAATTACATCTGTGTTTCCTTTTAATTTTGAACAATCAAGTTCAGCATCTGTTTTAATATATTGAACATCTAATCTATCGTTCCTTTTTAGAGCTTTCATGAAAAAATTATAATATGTATTATCAAAGTGGTTTCCTAACAAAAAAAAATTATTCTTGTGAAAAATGAATGAAACTCTAATTTTATTTCTCACGTAAAATTAATAATAGTTATGATTAAATATATTCCGAAGTATTGTTATTAAAATAATTAATTTCAGACATGACTAGGAATTAATTTCTTCTAAAATCACATCTAATGCAAATTGAGAAATTTGATGATCTTTATGGGTAATATCTGAATACGACTCAAAATAGCCTTCTCCTAATTCATTAATCTTTGATTTTATAATTTTATTATACATTTTATGTTTCTCACCAGCATAACAGCATGTATCATATACATTAAAAATTTGGACATGTTTTCTATTATCTCCAATTGATGCAAGTATGTATATCTCAGGATAGTTTACTAATCGATACATCTCTGGTAAAATTTGCTCATAATCTCCTTTATCCTGAAAATTATTTCGTAGTGATATTGGTAATCCACCAGCGACAGAAAATGATTTGGAAACTCTTTCATCAATTGCTGCATAAATTGTTGAGGTCCAACCACCACCAGAGATTCCTAGCATAATATATTCATCAAAAGTATATTTTTTATCAATTAGATTAAGTGATGTATAAATTGGTTCTAGAAAGAATTTGATAGAAGAGAATTTTTCGTTATCTAATAATTGTAGTTGCTGATGTAAAAATAATTGAATTTTTCCTATTCTTGGTATATTCACAATTGGTTGATCATTCATTCCATGTAAGGGCATAGAAAATGCTAATACATTATAATTATTTTTTAAGAAAAATTCAATTGTATTTATTCCAAGATAAAAATCTCCGTCATGACCTTGATGATAGATTATAAGTTTATTATTTGATTTATCTGCTAAAAATAAATAAGATTTTGAATCAACATCATATTCCATTATGGTCGAAATTTTATCAATTTGTTTTAAATTATCTAAATGTGAATACCGATTATCAATGACAGATTCATCTAATGAAATATTTGAATTACCATATTCTGAGTTTTTCCAAATATAATTTCTAAGACTTACTTTTTTTATTTCGACATCATTATTATTTTCTATTTCAATTATAGATTCAATATCCACTAAAGGTAAAACCTGATCTTTTGGAATTTCATCTTCTATTGATACTAATATTTTAAATTCCTTTAATTGCTCAAATGGAAAAAAACTATAATTTCCTACTAATATTCCATAAGAAAAAAATGTTAAAGCAATAATTATCATTAAAATAATTATTAACGCTCTATTTTTCATTTTCCAATTAAACGACGTTTTATAATTTAATAGTGTTATGACAGATTAATTCTATCATTTTCGTAAGAATATCTCTATTAGGAATTTCTTGCTTCTGTAAGATAGCATTAAAATTGAACTAAATAGCCAACTTAATAATTGAAGGTATTAATTGCATCAGGTGCTGGTGGTGGCAGTGCTAAAAAAAGTATTGGAAAATATTTTCATTTGAAAGAATTTGGTGAGGAGTTAAAGAAGTTAGGTGTGGATTATAGACTCGTTAAAGAAACGGATTATGTTTCTGGATTTCCTAGTAAAAACCCAAAAGATTGGTTTTCAAAAAAGAAGTTTCAAACCTTAATTAATGAATATAATCCAGATGTTGTTTTTGTAGATAGACAATCACATTTTGGTCTGGAAACAATAAAGATGGGAATTTTATTATTCGTATATTTACGAGGAAATTATTGGCAAGAGGTTGAGTGGGCTAAAAAAACAATCTATAAAGATCCAATTATGAAAACTGTAGTTAATCTTAGACATAAAATTGCTGAAGAAGTTTTTGAAAAATGTAATGGAATTTTTATGACTGCTGATTATTTGGATAAAATAATCAAAGAACGTCATCCTAACGCTAAGACATTTCATTTTCTTGAGGGTTTAGATACGTCAAGATGGTATCCTGCACCTGGAATGAAACTTGAACATCCATGTGTTGGGTTAGTACAGGATGCAAATTGGTGGGGTAAAACCAAGGAGATGATCACTCTAGACAAAGTTATGGAAAAAATGCCTGACGTTCATTTCTATTGGGCTGGTGACGGTCAATACAAAAATGAAATTCTTCCTTTATATGAAAAACATAAAAATTTTCATTATCTTGGAACTATTGATTACCCGGACAAAGTCAGGGAATTCTTAACTGAAATTGATCTTTATGCTTTACCAACAGGAATGGATACTACACCATTATCTTGTAGAGAAGCCATGTCAATGGAGAAATCAATCATTGCATCAAAAGTAGGTGGAATACCAGAAATGATTTATGATAATAAAACGGGTTTGTTAGTTGATGAAGGTGATGTTGATGGATGGATTAAGAACATTACACGAATTTTAGATGATAAAGAATTTTCAGAAAAATTAGGTAAAGAAGCAAGAAAATTAGTTATTGAAAAATTTAATTGGAAAATTGTTGCAAAAAAATTTATTGATGCTGTAGAACCCTATGTAAAAGCCAATTAAGAAATATTTCTTTTTGAAATTTTTATTCTTTTTATTCCAAAAAATACAAAAAAGATTGAAAATGCAATACCTATCGCTAATACTTCAATATGGGTAATTGCCACTTGTGATTTAATGAATAACGGGTCAAGCCAAATTATTGATGGTTTGAAAAAGATTTCTTTCCAAAAGATCAAAGTTGTAATTGCATGTGCAATAATAAACAAAGAAAAAGAGAAAACCTGAATTCTCTTACTTGCTAATGTGTTAAAAAATTTCCAATATCCATAAGAAGAAACTAGAATTAATGGAAAGAACATCATAACAAAAAATCTACTAGGAGAATAGGATTCCATCATTGTAGATAAAAGTATGAATACACTTGAAACCCAAAACATGATTAATAATTCTGAACCTGTGACAGTTTTGTTTTTGATACTATGTATCAGAAAACCTATTCCTGTAATGAATAGTATTGATAGTGGAATACTAGAAAAATTATTTGCACGATCAACAGATTCTGGTATGTTGTCTGGACTGAAGAAATTATAATATGTGTCAATTACTGGGAAAAAAGTTACACTAACTGTGCTGATAAATCTTACATGTAATTTTGATTCAATATCCCACGGCATATGTAAACTCATTCCCGTATTGTATGCATCTAGACTTTCTTTTTGAAAAATAATCTGATCAATTGGACCAATCCAGTAAAATGGTAATGTTGCAATTATTGAGACAATAAGTATTCCCGTGTATAATGATGAAATTGCAATTGATTTTGGAAAATAATTTTTAATTTGAAAAGTTTTTCTAGATAGTTTTTCATTAATTGAATTTCTCAGGAATATTGTTAGTAAAAATAAAGGAAAAAACATAAAGACAATTGCTTTAGTATCAAACGCAATTCCAAAAATTACAGCACTAGAAATTAATAATGGATATCTAATTCTTCCTTTTTCTCTGAACGAATATAGTAATAGGAAGAAGGATAATATCATAAAAAAATAGATGTATGTTTCAGTCATAATTGTTCGGCTGTATGCAAACCACAGACTATTGAATAGAAGTAATAATGCAAAAGACAATCCTGTAATTCTATTAAAAAGAAAATTTCCTATGTAAAATGCTAGAACAACTGTTAATGAACCTAGTATTGGAGTGAAAAATCTTGCTGCACTAAGTTCTGATTTTTCTGGTACATTTACTCCAAAAATTGGGTCTGTATGTGGTTTGCATAGTGGTGGTGTCGGTGCATAACTTTCCCACTCTTTCTCTCCATGTAATCCAATTCCAGCTCCAACTAACACATGTTTTACTAGCCCATGTGTTGTAACCCAATGATCGTCCATATTACATCCAGCAACTGATAGAAGTTTACATTCTCCATCTCCATTCCAACATGGATGAAAAAAATCACCATCTTTTATTAGATTAAAATACACTACTGAATATGCATAAAAAAAATCTAATTCATCCTGATGTGGACCCTGTTCAGAAAGATTAAATGATAAAATTGAGAATGAAACAAGAAATAGTAATAAAGGAATAACAAATTGTTTTGTTTTTCTCTCTTCAATAACTTTTGTCAATGATTTACACCCATGTTATTTAGACTGATTTTAAAATTTGACATTTATTATCACAATTCTGAAATTTCCATCAATTTTAAACTATTATAATTTTGTAATCAAAGCTATTTGTTATAATTTATAAAAAATGATAAAATAGTCTTGAACACGTCATTCCAAATCTTCTTTGTAAAATAATATTTTCCTTAAATATTACGTAGAATAATTCACTCGAAAACATTTTAGATAAACACAAATTCATCAAATTATGAATTCATCTATAAAAATTGCTATTGTTTTAGTATCATTTTCGTTAGTCTCATCTACGTTTTTTGCTCTTGATAAATACACCTCATCAAACCCAAATGATGCTTCATTGATTAGAATAGGACTATCTGATTTTGCTTCTAATGAGTGCCAAATTTGCCAAGAGGGTAGTATTTACTATGATAGTGGCTGTAAGAGATGTATTCAGGATAGTATAGTAGTTGTAAATCATGTTAATGAAAAAAGAATACCATACCTTGCTTGGAGTAATGATAATGCAGTTGCATATGGTGATCAGAGTTGTATAGGTCACAAATTTTTTGAGAGAATAAGTATAGATGATGACACAACATATTGGATAGAAATAATTAAAAATAATCTTGAATTACAATCAAATTTTTATAATAATGAAAATTTTTCTAGTCTATCGGATAGTGTTACAATTACTATGTGCTCAAACCCAATAGATTTACAATATCTAAGAATATCAAATGAAGATGGTAAACCTTCTGGAAATGGTGGAAAATTATTTGGTTACATAGATAATATAGAAATACAAAGTATAACTAAAAACAATAATAAAATATTCTTTGATACATTTAATGAATGTGAAAATAAATCTTGTGATGATTTGTGGATACTACAAAATGAAAATAGAATATTTATTAACTCAGAAAAAGAAAATCTAAGTTTTTTTTCAGAAGTAACAGGCAATAATGACTATGCTACTCTCAAACTTGATGAACCACTTCCTAACTCATGGATCTTAAGATTCGAATTACATATTGATGAACTTGAACTTCATCCTATGGGAAAAGGAATTCTTGGTATAGAACCAAGTTTAAGGCAATTAATTTTTGGTTTACCAGCATTAATTTTACCATTTATCTCTTACATATTTTTAAGAAAAAATAATTCAAGATCCCTTGCTAGTCTAATAATTATATCTGGAGTAGTAATTTTAATTGGTGTACTTTCTAGTTTTGATTCAACAATTTTAAATCTTGAAAATATGAATTTATTACACAACCCTCTATTTTTCATATCTATGATAGCCTCAATCACTATCATATTTTTAGGATGTACAAAAATAAAAAAACATGCAATAAGGAGCGGGAATTAGAATGGGTACAATGAAAAAAAATGTTGTTGCTGGACTAGGTGAGATTGGAACCCCTTTATACAAATTATTATCAAATAATGGAATAGTTGTTGGTTATGATATAAACCCAAAATTAATCAACTCTAAAAAACTTCAAAAATTTCAAAATATTGAAACATTATGTCTGCATGTTTGTATTCCATTTACAAAAAAATTCATTCAAAACGTCCAAAGATTAGTAAAAAAATTTTCTCCAGAAATTTTAGTTATACATAGTACAATCAGTCCTAAGACTTCAACAATTTTACAATCAAAATTAGAAATACCAGTGATCTACAGCGCAACTCGTGGTGTTCATAAGAGAATGCTTTATGATCTTAAGAGATACACAAAATTTTTCTCAATACATGTTAATGCACCACGAAAAAAATTTGCTATAAATGAATTTAAAAAATCAATGCAAAAAGTTGGTATAAAAACTAAACAAATGTCAAAACCTGAAACATTGGAACTTGCAAAAATATTGTGTGATACATCATATCTTGGCTGGTTGATTAATTATTCACAATTAACTAAAATGATTGCAATAAATTATGGCGTTGATTATGATGAGATGTGGACATTTTCTGATGAGATTCATAAATTCTTGGGAAACAGACCAAAAATGTATCCTGGATTTATTGGTGGTCATTGTGTTATACCAAATCTGGATCTTATGCATAATCAAACACTTGATCTTATTAAAAAAATTAATAATAAATATTCAAAACAAGTTAAAAATTCAAAGACTAAGAAAAAATATTAATTATAATTTTTCTGTGGCCAAGAAAAATTCTTTATCGTCTTTATTTGATAACGTACGTTTTGTGATGTGGTTCTCTATCTTTTCCTGAAGTTCTAGCATTTCTTCTATTTCTTTATCAGTGATCTTTTCATTTTTTGAAATTTTTGCAATCATTTTAATCATTTTTAGATTTAGATTTACTGAAAACTGTGAATTCAAGAGCACCCTTGCTTGATATGGATTACTTTCCATCCAAACGTCTGTTTCAGCCCTATATGATGGCGTTTTTTTGTAATGTGCATATCCTACACCTACAAGTATTGGTACTCCCACAAAAGCGATAATTACAATATATTGTTCAAAAGTTGGGAAAATTCCTTGCAAAAATGGATAATTCTCTATAGCCAGATAATATGTAACCGTAAGTGTGTTAACAGCAGCAAAAATAAAAGCAAAGTATGTACTCCATCCTTGTCTGAAATAAAACCATGCACGAAATCCAGGATTTTTACCCATGCCAATTTGTATATTTTCAATTATATCAATTTCACTAGTGATTAATTGTAATCATCATGCTCAATTGATTTTATCCCATGAATAGTATGTTTGAATAATAACGAATAATATTGTGTTTTTTTAAATTTTGACATGTTAGTTGTTTCTCAAAATTTAACAAATTTTGATGTAAATCTACCTAAAGATACCATTTATAGAATCAATTTGGCATGGATCAGTGATCTTGATACATTAAAAAAAATTCTTGAAAAACACAAAACCCATAAAATTTTCTTAGATCTTCCAAAAAATCGAACCAAGCCTCCTGATAATAAATACACAATGAGTGAATTAAAACCCATTCTAAACTCTTTTTCAAATATCAAATACTTTGCTGTTTCAAATATTGATTCTAAGAATGATTTAGTCTATTTCTTAGATTATATTTCTAATAATATCACGGTTGTACCAAAAATTGAAAGTCAGGATGGTGTAAAAAACATAAAGGAAATAACAGAATTACTTGGAACGGAGAAAATTGTAATGCTTGATCATGATGATCTTTATTCATCTATACTACGTTCAAACGAAGATCCAAATAATTTTCAAAATTATATTCAAAGGTTAGTTGATTTCTGTAACGTTAATAATATAATACTTTTACGAACAATCGGAGTTATGTTTGGTGATACAGAAAAACGAGTATCTGAATATGTAAAATAATCAATCAAACCATTCAAATTTTTTTTGAATTATATTAAATAATTTTTCATTATATGGTTTGTAGTAGTCTAATAGTTTTCGTCTAGTATTGGCATCCATTTTTACATATTTGACCATTTTTTGTTTTTGAGGATTTTTAATTTTATATTTTGGAATTTTTAGAAATTGAAAAATTTTTAATAATTCGTTCTGAGGGTCCTTCTCCATATCTTCCATACAAATTATGTGAATTTGATTTTCTGGAAAAATATTTTTCCATATTTCAAGCTGTTCTGCATAAATTCCTTTAGCCAGATATGAACGACGCCTATCAACACTCTCACGAAATGTGTGATTCCTAATGAATTCTATTTCTTCTTCAATTGCATTTTCAAATGATAATTCTTCATTTCCAGTTCTTACTGCTAAATTATAATTAGAATATGCCCTATCTACTGGATTTCGAAAAATTACAATAAGTTTTGAATTTGGTATAATATGTGAAATTCTTTCTACAGCTTCTTTCTTCCAAAAATAAAATGGTGTATCTTCTCCTGTTATCGCAAATCCTGTATCTTTTTTAATTTCTTCCATTTTTTTTTCAGTTGGAAACATCGATCTATACCAGTTTATCCCCAAATGGAAATTACTATCAAAAAATCCTATTTCATCATATGCTGCTGGCAAAACTGATGGGTGTTCACAAATATTATAGTAAAGTGATGTTGTTCCACTTCTTACAGTTCCTATAATTATAAAATTAGGCAGTACTCTATTTGAAGCTGTAATTCCTGCAATTCCACGTTTAAAAAATCTATGATATTTCGGGCTTAATGAATCTCGTATATTATTCCACATACATTTTACTTGAGATTATAATAATTAATTTAATCTATCAAAAGAATTTATACTGAAAATTTTCTAGTAATGCCTAAATCACTACAAAAAAAGTCAAAATATGATTGGTTGCATAATTCAGGCACGTATGGGTTCAACACGCCTACCAGGAAAAACAATGAAAAAAATCAATGGAGATATACCAATGTTAAAATTCCAACTTGAACAATTAGAATCTTCAAAATATATTAAAAAAATTGTCATTGCTACTACTACTATGGGATCTGATAATCTCATTGTGAATTTCTGTGAAGAAAATAATTTAGATTATTTTAGAGGTCAATCAAAGGATGTTCTAGATAGATATTATCAATGCGCAAAAAAATTTAATTTTTCTGTTATTGTAAGAATCACCTCAGATAATCCATTGATTGATCCGGAAATTGTTGATGAAGTTATTAACAAATTTGTTAATTTAAAATGTGATTATATGTCAACCGAGCATCCCAGAACATATCCATTAGGATTTGCCGTTGAGGTTTTTAATTTTGAATCTATAGAAAGATCATGGGAAGAAGCAAAATTGCCTTCAGAAAGGGAACATGTGACACCATATTTAATAAAAAATAAAGATCTCTTCAAATATTCTAATTATTTTTATGATAAAGATCTTTCACATATACGTTGTACAGTTGATACTGATGATGATTTTAAATTAATTGAAAGAATTATTTCAAAAATAGACATTAGACCAATTCATTTAAAGGATGTTTTGACATTACTTTCCAAAGAACCTAGTTTATTAGAAATTAATAGACACATAAAGCATGATGGATATGAAAGATCATTAAAGGAGGATGAAGAATTTTTAAAGAATAATAATCATGAAAAAAATAATTAAATTATTTGATCCAGTTGTTGATCTGTCTGAAAGAAAGTCACTTCTAAAGGTACTTGATAGTAAATTTTGGGCTTCTGGTTCTGGCTCTGGTTTTGTAAAAAAATTTGAGAATGAATTTAAAAATTATATAAAATCCAATGCATGTATTGCTGTAAATAGTGGCACTGCTGCATTAAGTCTGGCATTTTCTTTATTTGACATTAAAAACAAAGAAGTAATTTTACCGTCAATGAGTTTTGTTTCTACTGCTCATTGTATTGTAGAAAATGGAGGAATTCCAGTTTTCGCAGATATCAAATCTGATACTCTTTGCATTGATCCAAAAAAAATTAAGCATATAATTTCAAAAAATACTGCAGCTGTTCTTCCTGTTCATTTTGGTGGTATGCCATGTAATTTAGATGAAATACGTGAAATTGCAAAAAATCATGGTTTACATGTTGTAGAAGATGCTGCACATGCAGTTGGTACAAAATTTAATGGGAAAAAGATTGGCTCAAATGGAGATGCTGTATGTTTTAGCTTCCATCCTGTAAAGAATCTTGCAATGCCAACTGGCGGATTGATTGCAATTAATCACAAGAATCATGTTAAATTTAAGAAACTATTATTATCTCGTCGGTGGTGTGGAATTACCAATAGAAAAGATACAGATTATGATGTGAAAGAATTAGGATGGAATTATTATATGAATGAATTTTCTGCAGCAATAGGATTACAACAATTAAAAAAACTAGATAAACTAAATAAAATTAGAAGAA
This sequence comes from uncultured marine group I thaumarchaeote, assembly GCA_902608175.1. GTDB lineage: Archaea > Thermoproteota > Nitrososphaeria > Nitrososphaerales > Nitrosopumilaceae > Nitrosopelagicus. The sequence continues at coordinate 23,884 of CACLNC010000008.1, forward strand.
GTATTGCAAAGAAATTTTCTCATGAAATAGATATTAAATCTAAAATGCCATTTAATGAGAACTGTTCTTATCATTTGTACTGGGTTTTAGTAAAAAATCGTCAAAAATTTAGAGAAAAACTATACAAAAAAGGAATTGAAACTGGTACACATTATAAGCCAATTCATTTAATGAAGATGTACAAGGGTGATAATGCTTTACCTATAACAGAATCAGTAGGAAGACAGATTGTTACAATACCAATTCATCCTAATCTCAAAAAGTTTGAAATTGAGAAAATAATAAAAACTATTAATGATTTTTCTTGATTACTGTTAAATATTCTGCAAACTTTTTTGAAGCATTTCCATGATTGGCTAGATATTTTTTCAGATATTCTTCAGTATTCTGCTTTAGTCTTTTAATTGTTTTATCATCAAATAAAATATCGTTTATTGCCCCTTCGATATTATCATTATCTGTCATTGAAATTATAGAATTCTCTTTCACGCACTGAAATTCACTTCTCTTATCTGTGGGGGAAATATTCAAGATTGGTTTATTCATTATCTGTGATTCTAAAACAATTGATGAAAGATCCCATTCTTCTGATGTAATTGATATTACGGCATCTGATTTTTGTATTAAATCTATAACCGATGATTGAATATTAACATGAATTCTAGAATCTAAATTTCTAAAAAACTGTATTAATTCATTATTATGTTCTAATTGTATTGGATGTAATTTAACCAATAATTCAATATCTGGATTTTTACTTACTGTTGAATAGATTCTTTCTAACAATTTCTCATATTTTATATGTAAATCAATATTATCTTCCCCTGTCATTTCCGTTATTGCTCTTGGTGCTAAAAGAATTCTTTTTCTTCTTGAATCATTTATTGTTTTTTGATAAAAAAATTTATCATGTTTTGGACTACCTGAGACAATAATCTTTTCAGGTGAAATATTTCTTTTCTCTATGAGATATTTTTTTTGTGTTTCTCCCCAAACTGCAATAGTATCTTTTATGCTCGAGTATCCATTTGTAGAATCAAATCTTGATGAATTATCATTATAATCGGTATAACCGTGTTGAAGTAGAATTAATGGAATATTTTTACTGTTAGAATTCATAAATGCTTTTTCTGTTTCTCCAATATCATTTAATTTGACTATTGCCTTTAGATTGATTTCATGAATTATTTTCTTTACAATTAAAGCCATTTTCATATATTCTAACAATCTATTCTTATACATGGTCAGAATTTTTTTTCTGATAATAGGCCAAATTGAATTTAAATCATATCTAAAAATCTCAAGCATAATTTCACTATCAAATAATTTATCGATTTCCTTCCTAAGATCCTTCTCAATTTTATGGATCGTTCTAAGATTTTCTTGAGAAATTAATTTCTGATGATTAAGAATTTTTATGTTTTCTTTTTGAAAAATTTTACCACTATTAAAATCTCTAAAAGCAGGATTCCTCATATTACAACATATGATATTATGATCTCTATCCGCCAAATTTGTTAATAATTCCGAGTAAGTATATGGATCAAACTCTAAAAAAAGAATTGAATCTTTCTTTTTATTCTTAAAATCAAACCAATAGCCTAATGAAGAACAAAACACATTCTCAATAAAATTTTTAATTTTTTTATATCTAAATCGTGATATATTTACTGATAATGGTATTATTCCAATTTTTTGTTTTATAGAGACATTATCCCAAAATGCATCATCATTATGTTCATTTGTCCATAGGTTTAATTGAATTTCTTTCTCAGATTTGATATTGCTTAAATATTCTGAGAAAAATGAAGATGCAAAAATTCTTTTAGGCGATTCATTTTGAATTATTTTTTTAATTATCAACAAATTTAACATGACTTTAACAATGATTGATTGGAATTCATTATCATCTAAGATACTTAAAATATTAATTCCTTCAAAACTAAACTTCTCTAAATTTTTATTCTCATACCAATGTCGAATTCTTACAGAATAATCAAAGATTTCAATTCGTTCAGAATCATTAATCATTCGATCTGGAATTTCATGCTGTATTTTGTTTTGGCTTAAAATTTTATGTGATTCTGTGTTAAGTGCAAAAAACTTTGTTTTTTTATTATGAATTAAATCTGTGGGAATTTTTTCAAAATCCTTTTTACCATATACAATCACTATATTTTCTGTCATTTTAAATTCACTCTTTTATTCCTCACAAATTAAAAAGTTCATATCAAAATTGGTTTTGGAATTGGAATAAGAAATTTTCCGCCATTTTTTAGATATTTTTTTTCATTTTCTATTATGGCATTTTTATAGTTCCATGCAAGCAATAATCCTACCATCATAGGATCTTTTTTGGGACGATTTTTAGGATTTATGATTGGAATCTTAGTTCCAGGCGTAAATTTTCCTTGTTTTAATACTGTTGTATCCGTTATGAAGTCTAAAATTTTATTATCAATCTGACAATAATTCAATAGAACATTTCCTTTAGCAGATGCACCATAACCAAATATTATCTTATTTTTGCCTTTTAAAATTTTAATTTTTTTCTGTAACAAAAATTTTAAATTTTCTACATCTTTAGAGAATTTAAAATACGTCTGAATATTATTAAGACCATTTCCTTTTTCTTGTTTAATAAAATCTTCTACGCTATTTTTCTTCTTAAACTTATTTTTTTTAGAAACAAAAACACGAATTGTTCCTCCATGAACATCTTGTTTTTCAATATTGAATATCTCTAATTGATTTTTTCTTAACCATCTACGTAGTGAAATTATAGAAAAGTAAGATAAATGTTCATGATAGATTGTATCAAATTCAAGATTTTTAATTAGTTTTAGGGAGTGTGGCACCTCAAAAACAAATATGCCATTCTCTTTTAACAAGATTCTAATTCCTCTAATGAAATCCCGTAAGTTATCAACATGTCCTAAAATATTATTTGCTATAATTACATCTGCTTTTTTTTCATTAGATATTCTTTTTGCTAGATTATAATCAAAAAAAGAATTTTCTGTTTTAATTTTTGATTTTCTTGATATTCTTGCTAAATTTTTTGCTGGTTCTATTCCTAAAACATTTACATCATATTTTAAAAAATTCCTTAATAACGTTCCATCATTACTACCAATTTCAATTACAATTTTTTCTTGCTTATTTTTTAAGAATTTATTATAAATTGCATTAACATATTCTTGGAAATGATCAATTATTGGTTTACTAGCGCTAGTCATATACAGATAATTTGAAAATAAATATTTTTTATCAATGACATCTAGTAGTTGAATGTGATAGCACTTTTTACACAAATATAGTCTTAATGGAAATTTTTGTTCTGGTTTTTTTAATTGGTTTTTTGATAAAAATGAATTAGATGGAGGTTGATGTCCAAGGTTTAGTACAAGTTTAAATTTTCTATTTGAACACAATCTGCAAGTTTTTCTAAATTTATATCTGGACATGGAATAAATCTCCTTTTATTTTGTATAATTATTACTCTACAATCCTTACTTTTTGATAAAAACCAGTCAGTTTTGCCAGATTAATCAAAACTTTATTGAAATTTCTCATATGTTCCGACTCTTCAGACTCAGGTGGTATATACATATTACAACAAAAATTTTTCATAATCTCCTCATCAGAAATTTTCCTTTTCCTTTGAATTATCTTTCTATCTTTTCTTATTTGATTGATAGATTTTATTATACTTCCATAACTCCAAATCTTTTTCATAAGAATTCCTTTTTTTGCAAAAAACCCAAGCATAATTATTTCAAGTAGTAATAATGATGGAAATAAGCGAGTTATTGTTTTTAGCGAGTAGTTTTTTAATATTACAAACCATCTATTTCTCTCCAGAAAATAGAACTTCTTTTCGGACCAACCCCATCCTGCACTACCGAAATGATGAATGATTGTTTGTGGTACATAAAATGACTTATAACCACATAATCTAGCTCGCCAACCAAAATCTAATTCTTCATGATAGGCAAATAATTTCTTGTCAAAATAACCAATCTCATCAATTATTTTTCTTGGTAAAAACATACATGTTCCAGATGCATAACTTACTTCTTCAATTTCATTATGCTCCTCATTATTTTTTTGACCTTTATCTCTTGCAAAACCGAATCCAAAAAGATTAATCATATCGCCAGTACCATCCAATATCTCTGGTTCATTCATTTTAAGAAATTTTGGTTGATATAATGCCAACCCATGTTTTTCATATGCATAAAAAAAATTCTCAAGCCACCCTTTAGTTACTTTAACATCATTATTCATTAAAATAATAAATTCACCAGATGAATTTTTAATTCCAATGTTTAATCCTTCTGGCACTCCAACATTTTTTTCGTTTAGGATAAATTTATGTTCTGAATATTTTAATGCAGTTTTTCGTCCACTATTATCAGGTGATGCATTATCCACAACCACAATCTCATAATTTCTGTTTGTTTGTGACTTAATTGACTCAATACAATTTTCAAGAAAGTTCTTACCATTATAGTTCAAAATAATTATTGAGACCAATTTTTCTTGCATAAATAAAAGTCGATTTTCTATCTAATAATTGATTACTAAACAATAATAACTAATCAAGACATATTTTTTTTATTGAAACCAAAAATTGAAGATTATGGTTTAGGCATAAAAAAAATTATACCTAATCTACATTATGATGAGAGGGGATTTTTAGGAGAATTATTCAGGCAAGATTGGAATGATATAATGCAAAATTTTATCCCAAATCAATTTCTTATCTCCCAGAGTAAACCTGGAATAATCAGGGCATGGCATAGACATCTTAAGAATCAAATCGATCTTCTTTTTGTGCGAAAAGGAATACTCAAAATCTGTGCATATGATGGAGATAAAAATTCAAAATCATATGGTAAATTAGTTGAAATTATTTCAAATTGTGAAGTTCCAGAGATAATTATGATGCCAGGCCATTTATGGCATGGAACTAAAAATATAGGATCTGAAACATCTGAAACAATCTATTTTATTAATAATTTATATGATTATGACAATCCTGATGAAGAGAGAAAAAACTTTGATGATGCGTCTATTATTGATCCCATAACACAAGAACCATTTGATTGGAATAAGGAGGAATAATTATGAAATTACTTGTTACTGGTGGTTTAGGATTCATTGGCAGTAATTTTATATTAAATACCTTAAGCAAACATCCCGAGTTTGAGATTACAAATATTGATGCTGAACTCTTTGGTTCCAATCAGAAAAATTTAGATCCACTTAAAAAAAATTCTAATTACAAATTTGTTAAAGGTAATATTACAAATAAAATCTTAATGGAAAAATTAATTCAGAATTCTGATGTTGTAATTAATTTTGCTGCAGAATCTTTTGTAGATAGAAGTATTTTAGACGCAAATCCATTTTTGGTTTCAAATATACGTGGAACCTATACAATTCTTGATATTATAAAAAATCAAAAGAAAAAATTAATTCATATTTCAACCGATGAAGTGTTTGGTAGTTTAGAAAATCAGAATGCTGATGAAAATTTTAAATTAAATCCATCAAATCCATATGCGGCAACAAAGGCTGCTGCCGAACTAATAATTAATTCCTATAACACTACCTTTGATACAGATTGCATAATTACTAGATGTACTAATAATTATGGACCTATGCAATTTCCTGAAAAATTAATCCCAAAAACAATAATTTTGGCTTCACAAAAGAAGAAAATACCTGTTTATGGAAATGGGAAAAATATACGTGATTGGTTATTTGTTACAGATCATTGTGAGGCAATTTTAAATATTTTGGATAATGGAAAATCTAAACAATCCTATAATATTTCTGCTGATAATTACATCGATAATATTACCATCGTTGAAAAAATCTTATCAAAAATGGGTTTTACATCAGAACTTATTGAGTTTGTAGACGATAGACCTGGTCATGACCTGAGATATGGTCTTGATTCTTCAAAAATCAGAAATGAGTTAAATTGGTCACACTCAGTTGATTTTGACGCTGGCTTAGAAAAAACTATTGATTGGTATATGAAAAATAATGAATGGTGGAAAGAAATGTCATCTGACATATTTAGGTCAACACCATGGAAAAATTAGTTTTTATTTAATAAATATGTGATAAATAAATGAAAGGAATTATTTTACATGCTGGTCATGGAACTCGTTTACGACCATTGACACACACTGGACCAAAACAATTACTTCCAATAGCAAATAAACCAATGTCAGAATATTGTATTGAATCGTTAAAGGACGCTGGAGTAACTGAAATTGCTATTGTTATTGGCGGCATTGGTTCCAATAAAGTAAAAGAATACTATGATGATGGAGAAAAATTTGGTGTTAAAATTACATATGTTGAGCAAGATGCCCCACGTGGAATTGCTCATGCGGTTAGCTTATGCCAAAATTTTGTTAAAAATGAAAAATTTGTTGTTTTTCTCGGCGACAATTTAATTAATACAAATATTAGTGATTTTAGAAAAAATTTTGAAAATTCAGATCATGAAGCATCACTTTTACTATGTGAAGTAGATAACCCTGAACAATTTGGGATCGCATATCTAGATAAAGATAAA
>CACLNC010000009.1 GCA_902608175.1 uncultured marine group I thaumarchaeote
TTCCTGCAGAACGCTCTGATGCAGCGATCTGGGTAACTTCGAACCATGGATGGTCATTTAAGGACTGGACAAATTCCTGACCAACTGCTCCAGTTACACCTATGATTGCTACTCTTTTCTTCATGGCTCATTTTCAAGTTTTCAATTAATATTCGTTAGCAATAACCAAAACATACTAAATTGCCAATGTCTAAACTATGATGTGAAAATCTATCCAAACAAATCAGCAAAATTACACGTACCAGCATCGCATGGAGGCAAGTATGGGACAAAAAACAGTAATCCGGATGTGATAGATTTTAGTTCAAACGTAAACCCTTTAGGCTGCCATCCTGGAGTAAAGCGATATCTGAAGAAACAGCTTGATTTGATTTCTGAGTATCCTGATCCAGATTCTACACATATTCGTAAAAATTTATCATGGCTAACAGGAATTTCAAAAGATCAAATCATTGTTGGTAACGGTGCAACTGAGATAATTTACAATTTTTGCCAAACTTTTCTAAATAAAAAAATGACGGTGTTAATTCCAATTCCAACATTTAGTGAGTACGAAACTTCCGCAAAACTTTCTGAATGTAAGCTGACATTCTTTAGAACTATGAATCTTGTAAATGATCTAAAAAAATTCATTACAAAAATTCCAAGAAATGGCTGCGTCTTTCTTTGTAATCCAAACAATCCTACAGGCGCTTTGATTCAGAAGAAAGATATGATAAAAATTATCTCTGCGGCAAAGAAAAAATCTACAATTGTTTTTGTTGATGAGACATTTATTGAACTCGTACCTGATCATGATGAGTCAGTTGTAAAATCCATAAAAAAATTCGAGAATTTGTTTATTCTACGCTCACTTACCAAATCTTTTGGTTTGGCTGGGCTTCGAATTGGATATGGTCTTGGAAGTTCCCAGATAATAAATCCATTACAAAAAATCAAAATTCCTTGGAATGTAAGTAACATTGCACAGGGTGCTGCAAGTGCAGCAATATGTTATCATCCATTTTTGGATAAAACGCGTAAATTAATCAAAAAAGAGAAAAACTTTATCTCATCAAAGTTGGCAACATCAAAAAACTTTACGTGTTTTGATTCATCAACAAACTTTATTCTAGTTAAAACAAAAACAAAATCAAAAGTTTTGCAAAAGAAACTTCTTAAACACAAAATTCTCATAAGAGATTGTAGTACATTTCATGGATTAGATCAGAATTATATTAGAATTGCAGTTAAAACTAGAAAAGAAAATACTAAACTACTTAATGCATTAGGAGTGAACTAACATTTCAAAAACATTAATGATTCAGGGCACTGCATCAAGTGCTGGTAAAACAACTCTTGTTACTGCACTTTGCAGAATTTTCAAACAAAAAGGATTCAGTGTTTCACCATTCAAGGCTCAAAATATGTCAAATTACGCCTACAAAGGCAAAGGTTTTGAGATTTCTAGGGCTCAAGCAATCCAAGCATTAGCAGCACGGACTGAGATATCAGCAGACTTGAATCCAATATTATTGAAGCCACTAGGAAATTATCGAAGTTCTGTATTTGTTAGAGGAAAATTATACAAGAAGATGCATGCTGATGATTATTATAAAAAATTTGTAAGAAAAGATGGAATGAATGCTGTACTAAAATCATTTAGAACTTTAGAAAAAAATCATGATCTAATTATAATTGAAGGCGCTGGTTCACCAGCTGAAATTAATCTCAACCAATATGATATCGCTAACATGAAGCTTGCTGAAAAAACAAAATCACCTGTAATTCTAATCACTGATATTGAGAGGGGAGGATCATTTGCTAGTATTGTTGGTACATTAGATCTGCTAGAACGAAAACATCAAAAAATAATCAAAGGATTTGTTTTTAACAAATTTAGGGGAGATTTGGATATTCTCAAACCTGGATATAGAAAACTAAAACAAAAAACAGGAAAACCTGTATTTGGTACTATTCCTATGTCAGACTTTTTGATACCGGAAGAAGATTCCATCAGCAGCGGTTCTAAGAAACTATCTTGGAATAAGCAAAATTTGAAAAAAATTGATGCTGAGATTAACAAATTAAGTAGACTAGTCAAATCAAATCTTAATATCAAAGAAATCGAGAAGTTTCTGTAATGATACTAGAAAGTGTTATCATAGTTGGGTTTGCCTTATTATTGGATTTCGCAGCTGGCGATCCTAAAAATAAATATCATCCAACTGCTTGGATAGGAAAGTTAATTGCAAAACTAACACCACTTGCAAAAAATAATTCCGGAAAAAAAGAATTGCTTGGTGGTATACTAGTTGTTTGTACTGTTGTATCTATTGTTAGTACACTTTTGGTATTTTTAGAAATTGGAATTAATCTTATTACAATTGATCTTGTATCTTTATTGGCTTCAATTATAATTGGAACAATTCTACTGAAGACAACTATTGCAATAAAAGGAATGGAAAAACACGCTCTTAATGTGGCTGATTCTCTTGAAAAGAGCGATTTAGACTCTGCACGGGTTCATCTTTCCATGATTGTAAAAAGAGATACGAAAGATCTGGATGAAAATCACATAACATCGGCAGTTTTGGAGAGTGTGAGTGAGAATACTGTTGATGGCGTAACCGGACCATTGTTCTATTACGCATTCTTTGGGCTTCCAGGTGCATTTGTCTACAGAGTTATCAATACAGTTGATTCTATGATTGGCTATAGAACTTCAATGTTCAAAAACATTGGATGGTTTGGCGCTAACTGTGATAAAGTACTAAATTATGTTCCATCTCGATTAACTGGACTTGTAATGATTCTAAGTGCACTAATCTTAGGATACAACTGGAAAGAATCATTTCACATAATGAAACGTGATAGTAAAAAACTAGATAGTCCAAATGCTGGGTATCCAATGTCAGCATTAGCAGGTGCTATAGGTGTAAAATTTGAAAAAATTAATCATTATACGATCGGTGATGGCAATATTCAATTCACAAGATCAAATATTACAACCGCAATTACTTTGATGAAAGTTTCATCAATTTTATTCTGCGGCATTATAACTATTCCAATTATTGTAGCTCTTTCATATTTGGGTTGGTGGATTCATGCTTAAGGAAATTGGTTCTGTCTTTTCATTTTTAACAATAATTCCTACAAATAATGCAAGTTTAGAAGGCACCGCAAAGTATATGCACATATTTCCTTTGGTAGGAATTGTCATTGGATTATTAATTGGTTCAATTGGTTTTGGTCTTTCATTATTCTTAGACCCTATGATTGTATCATTGCTTGTTGTTGCTTCTATTGCCGTAATTACAGGAATACATCACACTGATGGTCTAGCAGATTTTGCAGATGGTTTGATGACTAAAGGATCAAGGTCTAAAAAACTAAAAGCTATGAAAGATCTTTCAACTGGTTCCGCTGGGGTCGTTACGATTGTTTTGTATGCAATTGGTGCGATTATTGCGTTATCCCTAACAAGTGGGTTTGAATTGTTTAAAGCAATACTACTTAGCGAAATTTTAGCTAAGTTTTCAATGGTTTTGATGGCTAGTGTTGGCAATTCAGCAGCAGTTGGCTCTAATTCTCCCTTCATGCAAATCATGAAAGATAAGCGAAGAATTGCAGTTGCTGGTGCAATTACACTTGTTCCATTAGTTTTTCTAGGCGGTGAAGTAGGTTTGATACTATTTGCATCATCGATTGTCATAACTATGTTATTGGTTGGTATCTCAACTAGAAGTTTTGGAGGGGTTACTGGAGATGTTCTTGGTGCAACAAATGAGTTAACTAGGCTTGCATCTTTGTTAATTTTTGTTTCAATATGATTGCACTAGTTATGGCTGGCGGTAAGGGCACCAGAATGAATTCTTCAGAAGAAAAATTATTACTTGAATATAAAAAACCTATAATCTTTCATGTACTTGATGCACTAAAAAATTCGCATTGTTTTACAAAAATTATTACTGCTACGAGTTCTAACTCCCCAAAAACAAAAGAGATACTAGAACAAGCAAAAATTGAAACAATTGAGACAGAAGGAAAAGGATATTCTAACGATCTAAACTCTGTATTACAAAATCTTAACGATTATGTATTTGTGGTTTCTGGTGATTTACCATTTTTAGATGAAAATATTATACAATCAATGATTGAAAAATTTGATTCAAAAAATACATGGACAAGCTTTCTTATTTCAACGAAATTTCTAAATTCTTTGAATTTGCAATCTGATCTTGTAGTAAAAATTGAAAATTTTGATTGTGCTTATACTGGAATTTCAATTATTAACGCAAATAAGATAACTGATTTGAATGAAATTGAACAAAGCTATATAATTCTAGATGATAAGAGAATTGCTTTCAATTTGAATACAAATGAAGACTATAGATTAATCAATAGTTTCTGAGATTTTTCCAAAGAGTATTGCTTTAGATCCAGTTGGTTGCGCAATTGGGTTTCCGCAAGAATTACATTTTATCACAGTTGTAGTATGTGAATAAATTACTTGTTCTTCTTCACACTCTGAACACTTTATCTTCTGAAATTTACTACTAGGTTCTGGTATAGGTATGTGAGCTTTCTTCATACTGCTATCAACTCGAATTTTCTAATTCTAATGCCTTTATTCATCATTTTTTTCTTACATACTGTACAAGTCTCAATTAATGTTACTTTTTTTGTTGTTTTAGCAGGCTTTGCTAATTTTGGAAATTTTTGTCCGCCGTATCCCCTTTTACGCTCTGCATGTCTTCTTTCACCACGGGCAGTTCCTCTACGTTTTCCTGCCTTGTAAATAGAGATCTTCATTGTTTGATGACTCTTACATTTTGGGCAATACGCTCTTTTTTCTTTTGGAAGATTCACAGTGTAAATCCTTGTTGGCGGTAATTTAAACATCTCTTCTAATCTATAATAGGATCTAGTAGCATATTGAATTTGGCTATGGGTTCTGTATCAAATATTTCGTTACTAAATTCAGTGGCAATGGGAGACAAACCTGCCGATTTAATATTGAAAAATTGTTCTTTAGTTAACGTTTACACAAACGAGATTCAGGAAAAAATCCAGATTGCAATAAAAAAAGATAGAATTGCATATGTTGGTCCTAATGCATCACATGCAAAAAGTCCAACTACAAAAGTTATTGATGTAAAAAATAGATATGTATCACCAAGTTTTGCTGATCCACACATTCACATTGATCATTTTCTAACACCATCAGAATTTATTAAGAAATCACTTTTGTGTGGTGTTACATCATTATTCCCTTATTCTATAGATATTGTAAGCACTACTGGATATAGAGGATTCAAAGAATTTGTTAAACTAACAGATCAATTACCAATGAGATTTTTTCATGTAATTCCTGGTGGTCTTCCTGTTGACCCAAAATTTAGTTCAAGTAAAACAATGAGTCTTTCTGAAATAAAATCAGCTATAAAACTTGATAATGTGATTGGGCTTGGTGAAGTTTTTTCTTGGACAAAAGTGACTAAAAGAGATTCGGCAACAATGAAAACACTTTCGTTTATGCTTGATAATGGTTGTGTCATTAATGGACACACTGCTGGTGCCGGTGAAAAAAAACTTAATGCATACATTTCATCTGGAATTCTATCTTGCCATGAACCTATTAACTATCAAGAAGTTCTTGATAGACTACGGCTTGGAATGTGGGTAATGATTCGTGAGGGTTCAATAAGACGTGACTTGAAAGAAATTTTATCCTTGGTTATGTCTAATGGGATTTTTACAAATAGATTGATGTTTTGTTCCGATGGACTTGATCCAATAGATATCAAAACGTATGGACATATAGATTACTGTGTTAATGAAGCAATAAAACTTGGATTGAATCCAATTGATGCAATTTGTATTGCATCAAGAAACTGTTTTGATTATTATAATATGGGGAAAGATCTTGGTGGTATTGCACCAGGTAAACTTGCCGACTTTTTAATTTTTGATAAATTAACAAAGATAAAACCCTCTAAAGTTTTTGTTGGAGGAAAGTTAATTGTGTCGGATAGCAAACTTGTATTTAATATTAAAAAAAATAATCTGCCAAAACCTCTATCAAAAACAGTCAAAACTAGAAGATTGTCAGAAAAAGATTTTCTATTACCATATAAGAAAAAAACAGCAAATGTTAATGTAATTTCATTAAAATCTGAAATCATAACTGAAAAATCGAGAGAAGATTTGGATGTTAAACAAGGAAACATATCACCATCAAGAGATTCGGACGTTTGGAAGGTGGCCGCATTTGATAGAATTTTTGGAACAAATAGACATTCGATCGCATTTCTAAAAAATTTTAATGCAGATATTGGTGCATTTGCATCAACTTGGAATTTTCATGAGAATAATCTTCTAGTTATAGGAATGAATGAGAAAGACATGGCAGTTGCTTCTAATCATCTAATAAAATCAAATGGTGGGATGGCTGTTGTTAAAAATGGAAAGCTGTTGGCATCAATGCCATTACAAATGGCTGGAATAATATCAACAGATTCATTTGAACAAGTTAGGAAAAACTACTCAAAAGTCAATTCAGTACTTTCTGATAAAGGATGTAAATTTAGAAGACCACACTTAATTCCAATATTTTTACCATTCTTAGCTCTACCAGAGATCAGAATTTTGAATACTGGGTTGGTTGATGTAAAAAAACAACAATACATTCCAAGCATAAACTCGTAAGGTATTAAAATAGGAAAACAAGAGAATTATCTTATAATGGCATCTATTCAACAAACACCAAATGGTCCTGTAATAGTTCTAAAAGAGAGCGCATTGCAAGAAAAGGGTCGAGATGCTCAAAAAAACAATATTATGGCTGCCAAACTAGTTGGTGAACTTGTAAAATCAAGCCTTGGTCCTAGAGGACTAGATAAGATGCTTGTTGACTCGTTGGGTGATGTTACAATTACTAATGATGGTGCAACTATACTAAAGGAAATTGATGCTCAACATCCTGCAGCAAAAATGATGGTTGAAATATCTAAAGTAATCGATACTGAAGTTGGTGATGGAACAACATCTTCAGTTGTTTTCGCTGGCTCTTTGCTTGAGAAGGCTGAACAGCTTTTGAGTAAAGACGTACATTCTTCTGTTATTGTTGAAGGATATCAGGCAGCAGCAGACAAATCATTAGAAATTTTATCAGAAATTGCAAAAAAAATACAGCCAGAAGATAAAGAATCACTATTAAAAGTAGCAAAAACAAGCATGGAATCAAAACTAATTTCTGAAGATAGTGACGTCCTTTCAAAGATAGTTGTGGATGCAATTCTTAAGATTACAAAAACTAAAGGAACTGTAAGAACAGTAGATTTAGACAATATCAAAGTAGAAAAAAAGGCAGGTGGTTCAATTCAGGATACTTCTTTAATCAAAGGCATTGTACTTGATAAAGAAATTGTTCATAGTGGTATGCCAACAAAAATTCAACATGCTAAAATTGCATTGATTAACGCCGCATTAGAAATTGAAAAAACTGAGATGAGTGCAGAAATTAGAATTAATGATCCAACACAGATGCAAATGTTCCTAGAAGAAGAAAATAGAATGTTGAAAACAATGGTTGAAAAATTACATGATGTTGGTGCTAATGTAGTAATTTGTCAAAAAGGAATTGATGACATGGCTCAACACTTTTTAGCAAAACATGGAATTTTAGCAGTTAGACGTGTTAAAGAAAGTGATATGACAAAACTTGCAAAAGCAACAGGAGGAAGAACTACAACTAACTTGGAAGATATATCTGAAAAAGATCTCGGTAGTGCAGATCTTGTTCAGCAAAAAAAGGTTGAATCTGATAAATGGGTCTTTGTTGAAGGTTGTAGAAACCCACAATCTGTTACTCTATTAATCAGAGGTGGTTCACAAAGAATTGTTGATGAAGCAGACCGTTCTATGCATGATTCATTAATGGTTGTAAAAGATGTTATTGAAAAACCAGCAATTGTTGCTGGCGGTGGTGCACCAGAAGCATTCTTGGCATCAAATCTTAAAGAATGGGCTGATAGTTTTGATGGCAGACAACAGTTAGCAATTAAGAAATTTGCAGAGTCTTTAGAAGTTATTCCTCAAACCATTGCAGAAAACGCTGGTATGGATCCAATTGATACGATGGTTACATTAAGAGCAAGACAAAATGAGGGCAAAAAATGGTCTGGAATTAACGCAAAAGATCAGAAAGTTGGTGATATGTTTTCACTCAATATTCTAGAACCTCTAGCTGTTAAGGAGCAAATTCTAAAATCTGCTACAGAAGCGGCATGCATGATTCTTCGTATAGATGATGTGATAGCAATTTCAGGTGGTCCTTCAGGTTGACCTCCTGGAATGTAATTTATCTATAAACCAATAAAACATTCAAACATAATCTCAAATTATGAATAAAATAGGTATTGATTTAGGTGGTACCAAAATAGAAGGTATTTTGTTAGATGAAAACTTTAATGAAATTACAAGAAAACGTATTTCTACTAATCAAGACCATGGTTATGATTCAATTCTAAAATCTATTTCTAGTTTAATACAAGATTTACGTGTGAAATCAAATTCAGAATCTTCAATTGGAATTTGTACACCAGGTATAATATCAAAAAATACTGGATTGATAGAAAATAGTAATACTCAGTGTTTAATTGGTAAACCTCTAAAAAATGATTTAGAAAATGTACTAGAACAAAAAATTTCTATGGAAAATGATGCAAATTGTTTTGCTCTAGCTGAGGCAATTTTAGGTGCAGGTAAAAATTTTGATCTTGTTTTTGGTGTAATCATGGGAACAGGTGTGGGAGGAGGAATTATTATTAGAAAAAAAATTCATACCGGCCGCGTAAATATTGCTGGAGAGTGGGGGCATCATTGTATAAGACCAGATGGAAATTCATGTTATTGTGGTAATAATGGTTGTATAGAGACCTACATTAGTGGTCCAGCATTGGAGAGATATTGGACTAAACTAACATACAAAACTGAACCTTTACATGAAATTGTAAAAAAATTAGATACTGAAGCAGGTAAAAGATGGAAAGAAGATTTTCTAGAAAATTTTGGTCTTGGTTTAGCAAATGTTATTGATATTTTAGATCCAGATGCAATCATTTTGGGTGGAGGTGTTTCAAATATTGATTTCTTATATGATGAGGGGAAAAATGCAGTTTATGAAAAAGTTTTTAGTGATCAAATCGACACCCCAATTTTAAAAAATGAATTAGGAGATTCATCCGGCGTATTTGGTGCTTGTATGATATGATTCTTTATTGTGGTTCAATAGTTGCAGGCGGTTTACTAGAAATTACATAAGAAACCCATGTAACTTCATCAATTTCATTTGTAATTCTATTACTGATTCTTTCTAATACACCACTAGGTAGTCTTGTCCAGTCAGCAGTCATAGCATCTATAGAATCAACTACTCTAACCATAACAATTCTTCCATATTTTCGTTCATCACCAACTACTCCAACAGCTTTATCATCACCAACTAATGCATATGCTTGCCAAACTTGATCATAAACTCCAGCTGTTTGTAGTTCATCTTCAACAATTTTACTTGCCGTTTTTGCAATCTCTAGTTTTTTGTCAGTAACTTCGCCAATTATTCTAACCGCAAGACCAGGACCTGGAAATGGATGTCTATTCAAAAGTATATCAGGAATTTCTAAAATCTTTCCAACTTTTCTAACTTCATCCTTATACAAATCACGTAATGGTTCTAAAATTTCTAACTTTAACGAATCTGGAAGACCACCAACGTTATGATGAGATTTAATTACTGCCGCTGGACCTTTTGATACACCACTTTCTATTACATCTGGATATAATGTTCCCTGGGCTAAGTATTTGTATGGACCATTTTTTTCAGCAAATTTTGAAAAAACTCTAATAAATTCTTCACCGATTATCTTTCGTTTCCTTTCAGGATCAGATTCACCCTTTAGTTTTAAGAGAAATTCTTCTTGTGCATTAATTTTTTCAAAATTCATTTCAAAGTTTTTGGTGAATATTTCTTCTATTTCATATGGTTCATTTAGTCTCAATAGACCATTATCTACAAATACAGCTTGCAATCTATTACCAATTGCTTTATGAATCAATAATGAAGCAACAGTTGAATCAACACCACCGCTCACACCGCACAGAACATTACCTTCTATTTTTGATATTTTTTCAATTGTACTTTCAACAAATTTTTCCATAGTCCAGCTTTGCTTAACCTGACAAACGTTAATAACAAAATTTTTCAAAATATCAGTGCCACTTTCTGTGTGTACAACTTCTGGATGAAATTGTATACCAAATACAGTTTTTTGTTTATTTGCGATTGCAGCAGCCTCAGAATTTTCAGTATGGCCTATTATCTCAAATCCATTTGGAATTTCTTCTGCTTCATCACCATGACTCATCCATGCTCTGATTGTTCTACCAAAACCACTAAGAAGATCTATATTATCATCAATTGAAAGCAATGATGAACCATATTCTTTGTTTGCACGTTTTACCTTGCCACCAAAATTATTAACAATAAGCTGATGACCATAACATATTCCTAAAATTGGAAGTTCTGCTTGGAAAATTTTACCATCGGGCATTGGTGCATCATTGTCATAGACACTTGATGGTCCACCTGAAAAGATGATACCCTTTGGTTCAAGTTTCAATAAATCATCCATGGATATATCATAAGGAACTAATTCTGCGTATACTGAAAAATCTCTTATTCTTCTACAAATTAGATGACTATACTGCGAACCAAAATCAAGTACAACTATTTTATCCATTTTATCATTCTAAATTTTCAATCATTCTTGCAAGAGACCATGTTGCAGTATTAATTATCTCATTTACTCTTTCTTTTTGTCTATAATTTTTTATGATAATTTCTCTAATTGTGTCACCATTTTTATTTATCATACAGTCAATTACAGATTCTTTTGAAATTTTCCCATTTTTTACATCATTATCATCTTTCTTTTTCATCTCTCCAATAATTCGATCAATGAAAAATGATTTTAGGGGAGGTACAGTCTCAGTTAAATCTAAATTATTTTCTAAAATGATAGATACTTGATCTGGACTAACAAATGCATTTGCTATAACTGAACCATCTGAGTTTTTCTTTAATGGTATAGATTCTTGGTTTGTATCTAAAGAATCCTCTATTGGCTCAGATATTTTTGTAGAGCTTTTGATTAGATCAGATGCTTTTGAAAAACTTGATTGTTTTAGGATTGTATCCAAAACATCCAAATTCTTTGTGAGAAAATCAATCTCTTCTTGATGCTTGGTCATTTTTTCTAAAATTTTGTCTTTAAGACCCAAAATCTGTTTTATCTGTTCATCAGAAGGCTTCATAATATCTTTAGTTATGTTAGGTATTAAAATCCATTCTAATAATTTAAAATCTGTTCCAGATCTGACAAACTAATTTTTTTGAACCCATTAATTGGTCTTGAAGTTGTGTAAAGATTTGATTTAGATTTTAAAGAAATCCATTCAAGCAGTCCCTTTCCAAATCTTAATTTTTTCCTTTTTAATGTTTTATTTGATATATTTTTTGAATATTTACCGATTGTGTTTCCAAAATCCATTCCAACTAAAATAATATTTTTTGCATTGAAATAATTTGCAAGGAATACACATCTATCACCATCAGTAAATCCACCAAAATTGTATAATTTACCAAATTCTTTTGTTTGTGTCGTACCAGCCCAGTTTTTAAATCCTGAAACTAAGTCTAGTTTCTCCATGTTATCTCCATGTGCATGAACAAAAATTAGAGTATTTGTTTTACCAATTTTCTTAATACTTTTAAGATCACCATCAAGATCAGTAACCAAAATATCAGCTTTGAGATCATTTTCTAAAAATGCTTGTATCGCACCATCAGCTACAATTTTAACTCCATTTGAAAATTTTTTCAATGTTTTAATAGATTTGAGTAATGATGGACCAGCCCCAATAATAAAAACATCATTATTTTGAATTAATTTAGTGAGAGTTTTTTTTGGTATTTTCTTCGTTATTTTTGAATTTAAAATTTTTGCGGACTCTATGTCATCTTTTTTACTATAACCAAATTCCTTCAAAATTTCATTATATTTTTTATTCCAGCCAGAAATCACCATATAATTCAAATTTACATTCCATATCATAAATCATATGAATAAATTAGCAAAAATTTCTGTTGGAAATGGAAACCCAATTAGAATTATGGGTATACTAAATACCAGTCCAGAATCTTTCTATAAAAATTCAATTTGTATTTCAAAAAACCAGATTTCAAATTTGGCA
The DNA here is from genome assembly GCA_902608175.1 of uncultured marine group I thaumarchaeote. GTDB lineage: Archaea > Thermoproteota > Nitrososphaeria > Nitrososphaerales > Nitrosopumilaceae > Nitrosopelagicus. The sequence continues at coordinate 12,298 of CACLNC010000009.1, forward strand.
AAAAAGATGGAGAATGATGGTGCAGATTTTATCGATGTTGGTGGAATGTCTACTGCTCCATATCTTTCAACAAGTATATCGGAAAAACTTGAAACAAAAAGAATAGTTAATGCTATTAAAATTATACAGAATTCTACTAATCTGCCAATTTCTGTTGATACATGTCGCTCTACTGTTGCAGAAAATGCGTTAGAACTTGGCGTTGAAATAATAAATGATGTTTCTGGTTTGAAGTATGATCAAAAAATGATTGATGTGATTAGAAAATATCATCCATCTCTCATACTTTGTGCTCACTCGAAGAAAATAACAAGTAAAAATCATCTGATAAAAACAAAACAACTTTTGAAAGATAGTATTAAAATTGCTAAATCTGGGGGTGTCTCCACAAAAAATATTATTGTGGATCCAGCAGTTGGATTTTTTCGTCGTGGTGGAAAGGGCTTCCCATTTACAAAAATTGATTTTGATTGGTTTAGAAGGGACAAAGAGATTCTAGAGAATTTAAATTTTTTTAAATTTGGGCAACCATGCATAGTTTCAATTTCAAATAAGTCAATAATTGGAAGAATTTTAGATGAATCAGATCTCTCTAAACGTCTTAATGGATCACTCGATCTAGAAATGTTTTCTGTAATTAATGGGGTTGATCTAATTCGTACACATAATGTTAAACAAAGTAGAGAAGTAGTTTCAATAGCAAAAAAAATTCAACACAGAAGAAAAGGCTTATAACAGTTTTTTTTTGTAAGGTATGAGGTTGATTTGGAGATAAGAGAAGGATTAACATTTGATGATGTCCTTCTTGTTCCTAAATTTTCCGATATCTCAAGCCGATCACAAACTAATTTATCAACAAAACTATCTAGAAATATTTCATTAAATGTTCCATTAATCAGCGCAAATATGGATACTGTCACAGAAGCACCTATGGCAGTAATTATGGCACGTGAAGGTGGTATAGGAATAATACACAGATTTCTTACAATTGAGGAAGAAGTTAATCAAGTCCTTAAAGTCAAACGTTCCGGTAGTGTAATGATAGAAAATCCATATACAATTCAACCTGAACAAACCATACAAAATGCTTTCAATTTAATGAATGAAAAAGGTGTATCAGGTTTACTAGTTACTAACACTGATTCAACATTAGCAGGAATTTTAACAGAACGTGATGTACTGTTTGAATCTTCTAACTCTTCCAAATTAGTAATGGAATTAATGACAAAAGATGTCATTACTGCACATGTAGGAATTGATATGGAACAGGCTAAACTGGTTCTAAAAAATAATAGAATTGAAAAATTACCACTCATTGATGAGAATAATCATGTTAAAGGTTTGATAACAAGTCAGGATATCGCTGATCTGGAAAAATACCCTGATGCATCGAAAGATAAGAAAGGCCGTCCACTTGTTGGAGCAGCAGTTGGCGTAAAGGGTGATTTCATGGAAAGGACAGAAGCCTTGATTGAAGCTGGAACTGATGTTCTTGTAGTAGATATTGCTCATGGTCATAGCGAAAATGCAATTAATACTATAAAAAATATCAAAAAAGCATTCCCTGATTGTGAATTGATAGCTGGTAATGTTGCAACATCAAAAGGTACAGAGGATCTAATCAAGGCTGGTGTTGATGCAGTAAAAGTTGGTGTTGGTTCAGGCTCAATTTGTATTACTAGAGTTATTACTGGTTCTGGTGTGCCACAACTAACAGCTGTTTTGGATTGTGCAAAAATTGGCAAAAAACATGATATTCCAATAATCTCAGATGGAGGAACACGAACTTCTGGTGACGCAACAAAAGCATTAGCAGCTGGTGCATCATCGATTATGGTTGGTAGTATTCTAGGGGGCACAGATGAAAGTCCAGGTTCTACAATTACAAAAAATGGTAAACGCTTCAAGATCTATCGTGGGATGGCTTCTTTAGGTGCATCAATAGGAAGGAAATCGAAAGAAACGGGAACGTTAGATTTAACTGAAGATTTGAATGATTATGTTGCTGAAGGTGTTGAAGCAATGGTACCATACAAGGGCAGTGTTACTGATCTTATTGTACAAATAACTGGTGGTATTCGTTCAGGATTAAGCTATTGTGGTGCTCATAACATTAAGCAAATGCATGAAAACGCAGAATTCATTAAAATGTCTGGTGCTGGATTTGCCGAAAGTCAACCTCATGACGTTGATTTAATGTAGTTAGTTTTTTATTCTATTTCTATTAGATCACTATGTGTTAAACAAATTCACAATAATTGGGTTAGTGGCTGGTTGTATAATATCTGGAATCGGAGTTGTTTCATTTGCTGATTCATTATTGACTCCAATCGAAAAAATGGAATTTAATGATATATTTCAACCAGGTGAGAAAACTACTTTTCCATTTTCAGCACCTAAAGATTCTAAACATTATCTAACAATAGAAGGTGATTCATTTATTGTAAAAGTAAAATCTCCTGACTCTGATGAAGAGATTGATCTGGATCTCAAAAATGAAGCAAATCTTTCATGGACAACTACAATTGAGGGAGAAAACATAATTTTCATTGAAAATACTGGCAAGTCTGAACTTATTGTGAATGGAACGTTAGAGAAATCACGTGATCCATTATTCTTTACATATCATATTTTGGTAATTATTGCTGGTATTGTAATTATTGGATTCAGCGCAGGATTTAGTGTAAGAAAACCAAAAGGATTTTAGAGTTCACCAATTTGATATGAACCCAAAATTTTCATAAACGAGGTTTCTTCTTTTAATCTGTCTAGTAATTCCAAAATCTCAGGATTATTTTGATGACCCTCAAAATCAACATAAAAATTGTATTCCCATGATGTTTCTTTTTTTGGTCTTGATTCAATTTTTGTTAGGTTTACATTTTTTTCATAAAATTTCTTAATGATTTCGTATAATGCTCCACTTTCATGTTTTATAGAAAAAATAATCGAAGTTTTATCTTTTCCAGTTTCTTTGGTTGAATTCTCTCCTAAAATTAGGAATCTTGTATAATTTGATAAATTATTTGAAATTCCTTCTTGTATTATATTCAAATCATAAATTTTAGCAGCATTTTTACTTGCAATACATGCTATATCATCTTGATTAAGATCTTTAATAATTTTAGCACTACCAGCAGTATCATATGTTGGAATTGTTTTAAATGATTTTTTTTGTATAAAATCACTGCATTGACCAAGGGCTTGAGGGTGTGAGTATACAGTTTTAATTTTATCAATTTGTCCTGCACTAAGAAGACAATGCTCAATTTTTTGATATATTTCTCCAACAGCAGTTAATTTTGTATCATATAATGCATCATAGCTTTCACTAACACTTCCTTGTATCGAGTTTTCAACTGGTAAAATAGAATATTCTGACTTGGCATCTTCTGTTGAGTTTAACGCATCACTAAATGTCATACATGTTAAAAATTCAATTAATGATTCATTATTATTTTGAATTTTAGTGAAATAGTTTAATGCCGCCATCTCACTATATGCACCTCGTTCACCTTGGAACGAAATTTTTGTCATCGTTTCTCACTTGGTATAATATCCATTTTTCCAAAATTACTAGATAATTTTCTATCATCAATCCATCCACACTCTTTGCATTTCACCGCATCACGCATCATACCAACAATTCCAAAACACTTTCTACATTTTGTGGATAAAACACCTAGATCATCATCATCAATAGTACCGTGAATTGTTCCATTTTGTCTAGCAATAATTTTTACTATAACAACATCTTGTACTAGTGCACTATATTTTTTTCTCAAATGTCTAGTTTGGCATATACATTCAACATTATTATGAACGCGTCTTTGATTAATAAAATTCATAGAAACAACAATCATAGAACCTAGAACTGCTTCTACAGTTCCAATCACAGTATCACCAATCTCTGGCACTGAAATTTTTGTCTGTGTAATTATATTTGCAGTTTTTTCAGAATTATCCAATTTTGATGAACCAATTACAGTTGCTCTGATCGATTCACCATCATCATATGTATTTCTACCAGGAACATATTCCTCTATAGACCCTATTTTATCTCCAGGAAATTTTAAGTCATCTGCCAATGTCATTTTTAAAAATCAAGATTATTAATTGTTTTTTAATTATTTTACCTATAGGTGCAGTTTAGCATTTAATTGATTAACCAGTATCTTCATTTTAATTCAATCTTGGAACAAAAGTCTAATAATTTTTTATCATATTTAGTATTCCTATCTACATTATCTATAGTTCTAATTAGTTTATTCGCTATAATTTTTCCTGGTTTTTTAATATCAAACTATTTTCCATATGATACTGATTTAGAACCATTTGAATCAAGTATTTGGCTAATCCCAGTTTTGTCATTTAGTTTCGTGGTTCTTGCTTTAGGCTTTGCATATTATAAAGGAAAATTACCTGATCAAATTTACAAATGTATTAAGTTTGTACTCAATTTTGAGACTTCAAAACGTATAACATTAATCATTATAATAACCATCTTGATTTTTTACATTGGGTTTTCTGTTAACGAACTTTCAATAAATGAAGATGGGCAATGGTCAGACTATGAAGTATTAAAGAAGGCATTGGAAATATGGCCATCAACAGAGTCTGATGATATCTATGTGCAAGAACAAAATTCTCGCTATGTAAGAATGTCACTTTTAGTATCTTCGTTAGAAATTTTCCAAAATATCAAAATCTTACCATTTGTTGCAAGTATATCACTTCTAGTAGTGACTTTTTTTATAACATATCAAATATCTCATAAACGATTTTCAGGAATAATTGCTATGTTGATTCTATTACAGAGTCATACATTTTTACATTTTGATACTGTAGCAGTATATGAAAATTTTTGGATTCTATTTTTTCTTTTGTCTTTATATCTAATTAATAGAAAATGGCAGCTTTCATCAGCTCTGTATTTACTAGCAATATTTTCAAAGGCTTTCATCTTTGTATTTTTCCCTTCAACGATTTTTTATATTTGTCGTGCAAAAATTAGTTCAAAGAAAAAAATTTGGGTAATCTGTTCCTATGTAGGTGCAATATTAGTAATCTTGGCAGTTTTTTCTTTTGGTAATAGTATCTATAATGATATCATAACAATCTCTGATTCAGAATTCTTTCTAGCTTTGAATACTTTAGGCTATACTTTACGATATGACGCCTTCATAATTTTGAGCATATTACCAATAACAGTTGGTTTATTTTTTGTATCAAGAAGAGGAATTTTACAGGCAGATTCAATTCTTGTTTTGATTTTGACATCTTTGCTGGCAGGTCCCTTCATTTCTATGCTAACAGAATTTTATTTTGTCTTGCCATACAGATTTCTTCCGTTGATTGTCTTCGTGGCTATAGGAATTGGAGTATTTTTCTCAAAGAAGGATTAATTTTTAGGCCAAAGAACTTTCCAAACAACTTCTATTGTATCTCCTGCTTCAGCAATATACGCATGGTTTAATCCTCTAAAACCATATTTACTAACATATTCTCCGTCAATTTGATATGATATTCCTAGAGCAGTTGAAAATGTGTAATAATAACATGGAAAGAACTCACGATCAAACAAACAATGCTCTTCTTTAATAGGTAAATCCATTTCTACTTTTTTCATTTCAAAATTCTGGTTTGATATCGAGAATGTTTCTATAGTTTCATAATAATCTAAAAATAACGGTAGAATAGGATGTTCTAGATATTTACTTGCGTGAACGTGTGAGATACCAACAAGATCACCATTAGAATTTCGAATTGTTACATAAGCAGATCCATGTGGGTCTTCCAAATCTTCAACGTGTTTTAATTCTTCAAATGGAATTTCATGAGCACTTATCAATTCATCCATTTGTGAATATGCTGCTGTTACTGGAATCAAACAAAGTCCAAATAATATGAGAAGAGATATCTGAATTTTTTTCAATATTTTTCTATAACCAATGTGGTATTTGTAAATACCCATCGATTTTTTCATTTCTCAAAACTTTCAAAAGTGCAGTTGCTTGTGGAGTAGAAAGAACCGGCTTATCAAATTGATTATCTGTTGAGATTCGAGGGCATGCAACCTGAATAAATGCATCAACCCCTTTAATGTTCTTCAATCTTTCATTAGTGATATCTGTTAATGCAAATAGGTATACAGTTTTTCCTTCTTTTTCAAATTCTTTTTTAAAATTTAATGCAGTAAGTTTTGATAATTGACCTTCCTTTAGACCAACTATTATACCGAATATTTTTGCTTCAGCAGCTTTGTAAATTGCTAGTGTAGATTTTTTTTCCAATTTTCTTGCAAATTCCGTAACTTCTCTAATTTCATTAAAATAAGGATCTAGAACATAAGTTGGAATATTTGTGGATAATGCAAGACCAGCGGCATGAAAATTGCTTTGACCAAGAAAAACGTTTGCATCAGCACTTTGTTTTGTTTCTAATGCTGGATAGAACTCACAACCAAATACTTGTCCATCATTTAGTTGTCCTTTCCCTTTTCCTATTAACACATTAATTCCTCCATCTTCTAGAGTTTTTTTCACATTTTGAATTTGATGCAAATGTTGGCTGTCTGTAATCAGTGAAACAGTTTTTCCTTTTAATTTATCAATGCATTTAGGAATAACCCTATCAAATGATATATCATCGAAAGCATCAATCATCACAACATTTTCTTCAAAAATTGGAATGCTATTCGTATGACCTATGTTAAATAAAATTTCTGTATTTAGAACTTTTGCACCATTTGAATTCAAGTCACAACTTCCCCACGTTGTATCAGCTAAAATGTACGCCGGGATTCCAAATCGTTTCATAATTTTTAATCCCATTTCTTGGACTTGATTTAATATTCCATCAGGACCATTCAGGGATACAGAAGTAGGTTTTCTATTTTTGATTTCCTCAAATATTTTATTTTCATCAATTACTATCATTTTACAAAAATGTGAATATTGCCAGTATTAAATTTCTCTAATTATGGCGGTACACTTTACAAATGAGACTATTCCCAAACCTTCTCTTTGAAAGTAAATCTTTTGTTGAGAATGAAGTTACCAAACGCTGCAACTAAAACACCTAAAATTAATGCAATAGGATAATCTAGACCATATGATTCTGTTAATGCAAAAACCATTCCTACTTGGATTAATCCACCTAATGAACTAAATCCAAAGAATTTACCTAGTTGTGTAACTGTTTTTTTTGCATTAAAGTCACGATCTTCAAATGTCCAAATTTTATTCAAAAAGAAATTCGTAATAATTGAAACTGTAATTCCAGCTATATTTGCTTGGACATACCATAGATTTGCAACTACATCAACAAATAATAATGAAATTAAATAGTTTACAAAAAAGCCTGATGCGCCTACAGTGTAAAATCTAGCAGCCTTTGATACAAAACGTGCTGATGAATTATGTTCTTTTTGTTCAACGGCTTTTCCATATCGATATAACTTCCAAACAGCTTTCAGATAATCAACAATTGTTGAAGAACCTAATTTACTAGATCCTACTTGTCTATTCACAAATGTATATGGGATTTCTTTTATTTTTGCTCCTTTTGTTTTAACCAACATTTCCAATAGAATTTTGTAACCAATCGCATCGAATTTGATTCCTTTTATAATCTCTTTTTTGAATGCAAAAAATCCTGACATTGGATCTGTTTCTGATATCTTTAAACCACTCTTCGCAATTTTAGTTCCTGCCTTACTTATCATTTTTCTTTTTCTTGTCCATCCTTCTATTCCACCATCTTTCAAATATCTAGAGGCAATCACAATATCATATTCAGAATTCGTGAGTTCATTTACCATTTTTGGAATCATATTTGGTGGATGAGAAAAATCACTATCCATAACTACAACAGTTTTCCCATTTGATTTTTCTACACCATTAATTACAGCAGAACTAAGTCCACTTTTTGTCTTTCTTTGTATAATTTTTACAGAATAACTAACTGAATCTTTTATTTTTTTAATATAATCTTCAACTAAACCAGTAGTTCCATCTGGGGAATTATCATCCACAACTATTGCTTCTGTTGGCATATTTGATGGTAGATTTTTACCTATTGAATCTAGTATTTTGATAATGTTTTCCGATTCATTATATGTCGGAATTATGATTGATACCTGTGCGCCGTTGTCATCTGTTTTAATTTCCAAATTATTTTCCATTTCTATTCAATAACCTTAGATTATAATTTTTAACATTACGATTAATTGCATTTTTTACACTCACACTCGATTAAATTAGTATCAAAAGTACAGTCATGAGGACCATCAGATTTTCCATCAATAGGTATATTTTTCATACATTCATCATGTCTATCTTTTTTACAAAACCAGCACACTTTTTGATCTAAACCATTATCAGAACATGATTCCATAATTTTTCGTTTTTTTTATTAGTAAAAAACTTAGTTCTAGATATATCTCAACCAAGAGAGGAATTTTGAATTTTTACCCATTACAACATCCATAAATGATTTTTGAAGTTCTTTTGTAATTTTCCCAGGCTTTCCATTACCAATAGTTATTTTATTGATTTTTGTTACTGATTTTACCTCCGCAGCAGTTCCAGTCATAAAAACTTCATCCGCCTTTAATAATTCATTTACTGTGATATTTTTTTCTACTAGTTTTCTTTTTTTAGATTTGATTAATCTAATGACACTATTTCTTGTAATTCCATCTAAAATATCTGCAGTTAGAGGAGGTGTTTTTATCATTCCATTTTTAACAATGAAAATATTTTCTGCACTACCTTCAGCAATATTTCCCTTATAATTCAGCATAATCGCCTCATCGTATCCATTTTTTAATGCTTCAACACGTGCTAATGCAGCATTTGAATAGTTTGCTGCAGATTTTGCTTGCATAGGTTGTGATCTAGAATCAATTCTAATCCATTTTGAAATTTTACATTTTGCGCCAGATACTTTGCCAGCCTTGGATTCACCCATCTTCCATTCCCAACATGAAATTGATACGTCTACTTTGTTTAGTGTTGGTGTAAGACCCATTGTTCCATATCCATAATATGCTAATGGTCTTATGTAACATTCCTTTAATTTACTAGTCTTAACAGTTTTAATTATTGCATCACTGATCTGTTTTTTTGTATAGCGAATTTTCATACCATACATTTTTGCAGAGTTAAAAAATCTATCAACATGTTCTGGCAGTCTAAATATTGCCGGTCCATTAGGTGTATTATAACATCTTATTCCTTCAAAGATAGAAGTTGAGTAATGCAGTGCATGAGTTAGCACATGTACTTTCGCATCTTTGAATGGAACTAGATTACCATTCATCCAGATTTTTCCAATTTCTTTCATAGGCTTTAAAGACAAATTGGTAATTTAAAGAATTTAGTTTTTGAAAACTTCGAGCGTGGAATATCTATTCTATATAGATCAGATTAAATACCAACTATGTGCATATTATATTAAGCGTGTTTTGGGTAACGCCGGACTAATTCTAGACTAAGAAGTCCAAGAACAAACCCAGAATTGACACTACAGGTGAAAACCCTGTAGGGTCAGAGATAATTATTTTAAATAAATTTTATTTTCTGTCTTTCACTATGAATTGCAATAATTGCCTTTGCAACATTATCATCAGCATCTTCTACAACAATAATTATTCGTGAAGTTTCTTCTTGTGCATCCATATTTAGTATATTTAGTCCAGCCTCACCAATCTTTGAACTGGCTTTAGATGCAATTTGTTGCACACGCCACATTTCATCACCAATCAAAGTAATTACACCTCGATTATACGCTATAGTTGCCAAAGAATCAAAGCTTAGAAGATATTTTTCATTTCTTTTAACATAATCTCCATCTAGGAATAGAATCCTAGAAAATTCAATTCCATCTTTTGTGAATGGTGATAATATAATGAATTCGCTATATCGCTTTTCAGATTCCAGTGATCTAAGTAAGTTTTGTGCCATAGAATTCTCCATTCTAATTATAGAACAATTATTTTTACCAGTAACAATTTTGAGTGGGTGTCCATTTTTGTTATCAGTTTTTCTTTGAATTTTAGTAACTTTATCAGGATTATACATATCAGTAATTGAGATTGACAGATCAAGTCCATTCTCTAAAATTTCTTTAATTGCAATTGGATCTAAAATTTTCATACCAAACATTCCAGCTAATCTCGCTTCATTATAGGAGAGCTGTTGAACCTGTTCTAACCCTTCATCCACAATTTTTGGATCCGCTGAAACCACAACACTATCTTTTTCCAGATCAATCATTGTATCAAATTTTTTATTAAATAGAATTCCTAGATCAGCCGCTGTTCGATCAGAACCACCTCTTTCATAAGTTGTTACTATTCCATCTGAAGTTTTTCCAATGAATCCACCAATTGTTACCACATCGTTTTGATTTACTAGATTCTCTAAAAATGCAACTTTTTCATTTGATTCTGAGAATAAGAAATTAGTTGATTCTATATTATCATCTGTTATTATAGGCCAATTTTCTAATTCTATCGACTCTGACTTTATTTCATGTGATTTTAAGATTAGACTCATGATATTTGACATTAGTATTTCACCACCATATGCTAGTGATTTTGCACGTGTCTCATCAATAAATTCATGTTTAGATTTTGCATCATTCAAAGATTCTCTCATTTTAGATAGCATTGATTCAAGAATTTTTGTTGATTCATCTTTATTCTCAGTTGTGATAATTTCTAGAATTTTATTATAGCAATTCTGAATGTTTCCCAGATCTATATCTTGTCCATCTGCAGATTTTTTGCCTAAATCTAAAATTATATCAGTAATTGAAGTTTTTTTATCATTAAACATAGTTAAAGGTGCAGAAAAAACAGCAATTACTTTTCCATTTTCTCTTAATTTATTGATTCTTTTGATAATTGTTGGAATAGAAGATCCATTAACTCCAATTGCGCTTCCACCAAATTTGGCTACTGTTAGTTTACTCATTAGAATTTAAAATAACTAAACTTCAGTATTAATCATTGGTTAAAGGAAATCTAAACTTGTCAAACTACTCATAGAACGTTTAATTTTGAAACCTTCTCAAAGTTTAAATTAATTCCAACAAGGGATTTACTGGGCCCATAGTCCAGCTCGGTTAAGACGTCGCCCTTACACGGCGAAGATCCAGGGTTCAAATCCCTGTGGACCCATTTTCTTAAAATGCTCTAAATCCTTGTGGTCTGATTTGTTCTGGATGATCTTTATACCAAGAAATTTTTCTAAGCATCATTTCTTTTTCATCAGGAAATGTTCCAGCAATATTATATGCATTGGAGCCATGGTTTGCTCTGAATACCATTTCCTCTTTAACATTAATTTGTTCAACCAAATCATGTAATTCGGCAAGAGCTTCTTCATCATTAATTTCATGAAATGGCTCATCAAATTTAGTGAGAAATTCTTCTTTCACACCAGTTTCTAAAATTAAAGTAAGTGTACCAAGATAATGTGGTGATGATTCATTTACAACACGCGCAGTTTCTTTAATGTGCTCCTTTGAATAATTTCGTCCTCCTAATCCAAGAATCATAATACATGATAATGTAAATCCAGTTTCAATCGCTTTACGACATGCACGAATTATTGTTGCAGAGGTTGCGCCCTTTGTAATTTTTTTTAAAATAATATCAGAACCAGTTTCAATTCCAAGATATAACATATTTAGTCCAGCAGCATTCATTCTTTTCAATTCGTCAGGTGTTTTTTTTAGTATATTCATTGGCATTGCATAACATGACACTCTTTCAAGTTCTGGAAAATTTTTGTAAAGATATTCTACAATCTTAATCATATAATCTGTTGAAAGATTTAGTGCATCGCCATCTGCAAGAAAAATTCTAGTTGTATCTGGAACTTGTTTTGCCATCAAATCAATTTCTCCTTTAACTTCTTCCCATGATCTTTCAGAATATTCTTTAGAACGATACATATCACAAAATGAACATTCGTTGAATGAGCACCCAAGTGTAACTTGAAAAATTAATGATTTTCCTTCAGATGGGGGTCTATACATTGGTCCATGATAGTTTAACATCATAATATGATTAAGTTTAGTTGTAATTTATGATTTTTCTTTAAGAATAATAATACAGTATTTTTACCTAAAGCATGAAAGCAAAATACAAAGAATATCTCAAACTTAACAAGAATATACTACTTGGATTTGCTGCATCTATAATTATATCAGCTATTGTTGCAGACTATCTTGAAGACCAACAAGATTATCTCAACACTTCAATTACTTTAGTTGCAGATTATGTTGTTTTCTTCTCAGTTTTTGGGTTCTTATTTTATCTTGATAATAGAAAAAAATACAGAACAGAAACAGGTAATCTACAAAAATCATTATTAAAATCTGATCTAATCAAGATTGTAACTTCTCTTGGAATTGGAGAAGTAATTTATACAATAGTTAGATGGGTTTTACAGTATTATTTACTACAAATTGATTATGATGCATATCTTGCATCAATTGTTTCTCAGATGATTTCTACTGTTGTTTACATGATAGTTTTAAACTTGAGTGTAAAGTTTACGAGGTTGTATAAAGATCGTTAATTTTTTTCAATAACATAAATTTAACTTGGTTTAATAATAGTGCATATTGGAAATTTGGTAATTTTTTTACTTTTACTATCAAAATTCTCTCTTTAGATGAACAACTAGATATTATGAAAAATCTTGCAAATTAGTATTACTTCTTATATTATTCAAAATTATTTTGAATTTATATGATAAAACAAACAAAAATGCAAACACTACACATAGGATTTGATGATACTGATTCTAGAAAAGGAATGTGTACTACGTATCTCGCCTACAAAATTGTTAATGACTTAAAAAAGTCTAATGTGGAATTTTTAGATTATCCCCGACTTGTTAGATTTAATCCAAACATTCCTTGGAAAACAAGAGGTAATGGTGCAGTTGGTATATCAATTAGAGTAAAAGATCCTGAAAAAATTAAAAAAATGGTTAAAAATTCTGTTACAAAATATTCAGATATCAAAAATGGTGCAAATCCAGGCTTGGTATTTTTACAAGATGAAATAATTCCAAAATTTCTTTTTGATCTTAGTGAAATTGCACTCTACAAATTAATTCACAGAAATTCTATTAAAAAATATTCAAAAAAGGACAGACTTGAATTATTTAATCTTGGAAATGGGCAAGGATTAATTGGTGCATTAGGAGTAATCGGTTATAGATTTTCTGATCATACATTTGAATTGTTAAGTTATAGAAGCAAACAAAAATTTGGCTCAAAAAGAGTTATTGAAAAAAATCTTGTGAAAAAAATGCAAGAAAAAACATCGGCAAGTACATTCAATAGCTATGACCCCAAAAACGATCAAGTTTTAATTACACCTAATGGACCAGACCCAGTTTTTTATGGAATTAGAGGCGAAGATCCGAAATCTGTTATCTCTGCATCTAAGATGTTATCTCATGATGAGAAACTCGATGGTTACATGGTATTCAAAACAAATCAAGGAACTGGAGATCATTTAAAAAATGAAATTGATATTGAGAAATTTCAGCCATACACATCTGGAACTATCAAAGGAACTGTTTCATCGATCCCCAGTATTGAGAAGGGTGGTCATGTTTTTTTTATGATAAATACAAAATGTAAAAACATTAGATGTGGTGTTTACAAACCAACACAAATTACACATATAGCAAAAAATCTTACAATTGGTGATATTGTGTATTTGGGTGGCGGTGTAAGGAAGGCTTCAAGAAAATATAGTAGAGTTTTCAATATTGAATTTTTACATATTAAAAAATTAGTAAACATAAAAAAATTAGAAAATCCTCTCTGCAAAAAATGTAAGAAACATATGAAATCAGAGGGAACACATCAAGGATTCAAATGTATAAGATGTGGGAAAACTGCTCATGAAAAAAACAGCAAAATAATTCCTAGACAAATTAAAGTTGGTCTTTACATCCCAACTACTTCTGCACATAGACATTTGACACGCCCTAAAGAACGATTATTAAAAAGAAATCTACCAAAAAGACTCTCAAAAAATATTCAGTGGATTGATACATTCTAAACCATAGTAGCGGGGAGTAGATTTGAACTACTGATTTTCGGGTTATGAGCCCGACGGGATGACCTGACTTCCCCACCCCGCTGAAGAAAACTAATAATGGCTGTATATACGCGTTATCACAATAAGAAATGAATAAAAATATTCCAGTTGAAATTTTAGCATGAATAAACGTTTGAGAATTGCAGGAATCATTGGCGCTGTAATTGTTTCAATTGTAATTCTTTCATCTCCATCTAATCCACCACCAATTCCTGAACCAACAATAAATTCATCTGGAAACGAATCAGTACAGATACTTGCCAAGAATCTAAACAAACCTTGGGCAATAGAGTCGGTAGATAGCAGGATCTTTTTTACTGAATCTGGTGGGAAAATTAGAGTTATAGATTCTGAAATACTTTTGGATGAACCACTTGCTTCACTTCGTGTTGCTGATGTTTATGATGGTGGATTGTTAGGAATTGCTGCACATCCTGAATTTTCTAATAATTCTTTTCTCTATGTTTACTATACATATGAAGAAGATGGAAACTTGTGGAATAAAATTTTACGAATAAAAGAAAATAAAAATAAAATTCAAGATGCACAAACTATTTTTGATAAAATACCAGGTTCAATCTTTGGTAATGGTGGTGTATTAAAATTTGGTCCAGACAAGAAGATCTATGTTGGGACATCCACAGTAAGTGATGCTTCTCATGATCCACAAAATCTTGACTCATTATCAGGAAAAATTTTACGATTGAATGATGATGGTTCAATTCCAGATGATAATCCAATAGATGATTCTCCAGTATTTTCCTACGGTCATAGAAATGTTAGAGGGATGGATTGGGATCAACATGGGAATCTTTATGCAAGTGAGTTAGGACCAAGCAAAAATGATGAAATAAATTTAATTCAACCAGGAAAGAATTATGGTTGGCCTAACGCACAATGTTCTGATACTGAAGAATTGGTTTCTCCAATAGTTTGCTATGATCCAAGCTTAGAGCCTGGCGGTTTGATATTTTATACTGGAAATAAATTAGATATGCAAAATAATATGATTTTGGCGTCACTAAAAGCTCAAAATCTTTTCAAAATAGAGATTAATGATGATGGATCAACAACTCAGAATAGTATAATGGGTGGATTAGGAAGAATTAGAGACGTGGTTCAGAGTGATGATGGATATATTTACATAATTACTTCAAATACTGATGGGAAAGGTTTTCCAAGTAGTGATGATGACATGCTTTTGAGAATAATAAAATGAAAGATTCATCAATCTCCAAGTTTTTTGAAAAAAATCTTAAGGAGCGTCTTGGTGTAGTTGCAGAATTTTCTAATTTATCAGACGAAGAATTAAAAATTATTGAGAGTGCTACTGGTGGAATTTCTTTTGAACAAGCTGATAATATGATTGAAAATGCTATAGGGATATTTGCATTACCACTTGGTATTGCAACAAATTTTCGAATTAATGATAAAGACTATCTTATTCCAATGGTAATTGAAGAACCGTCAGTTATCGCCGCTGCATCAAAAGCTGCAAAGATTGCAAAAATACATGGAGGATTTCATGTGGAGGCTGATCAATCATATAGTATTGGACAAATTCAAGTAGTTGATATTGATGTTCAATCAGCTATACCAAAAGTTATTGCAGCGTCAAATGAGATTCTGGCACTTGCTAATTCTAAAAGTGATACACTTTCAAAATTAGGAAAGGGTGTAAAAGAAATATCATGTAAAGATCTTAAGACAGATTCTGGACATATGCTGATTGTTGAATTGCTAATTGATGTTGGTGATGCAATGGGGGCAAATGTAACAAATACAATGTGTGAGGCGGTTGCACCACTAATCCAAAAAATAACTGGTGGAAGAACACTTCTCAGAATTTTATCAAATTACTCTACAAAAAGAATGGTGAATGCAAGTGTAGTTTTTGATAAAGATGCTGTAGGAGGTGAAAAAGTTGTTGATGATATTATTTTAGCATTCCAATTTGCTGAAAATGATCCATATAGAGCAGTTACTCATAACAAAGGAGTAATGAATGGTGTTACCTCTGTTGCAAATGCAACTGGTCAGGACAGCAGAGCCATAGAAGCAGCATCACACGCTTTTACATCAAAAAATGGTTCATATCGATCTATGACAAAATGGACAAAAGATAACAACGGAAACCTAGTTGGTAAATTTGAAACACCACTTTCAGTTGGAATTGTTGGTGGTGTAACTAAACATCATCCTATTGCACAGATTTGTACAAAAATTTTAGGTGTTACTAGCTCACAAGAACTTGCGTGTGTAATTGCTGCCGTAGGCTTGGCACAAAATTTTGCTGCTATGCGTGCTTTAGCAACAGAAGGAATTCAAAAAGGTCACATGAAACTTCATGCAAGAAAAGAGAACAAGATTTGATTGACAAATGCCATTTATATTACCTTAATCAGAAACGATAAAAATTGCATCAGTAAAATTTGCCATTCCAAAGGGTAGCCTAGAAGAGGCTACATTCAAAATTTTAGAAGAATCTTGGACAAAAGTTAGACGAAAACCACGAACTTATCGTGTGTTCCTAGATGATCCAGATATCAAAGTAAAGATGCTTCGTCCTCAAGAAATTCCAAATCTTGTCGTTGATGGTTTGTATGACGTTGGTATTACTGGTCAAGACTGGATTGACGAGAATAAATCAAATGTTGAGCAGCTACTTGATTTAGAATATGGAAAAATTAAACTTGTAATTGCGATTCCTGATAATTATAGATACAAATCTCTTGATGATATGATTCGTGACTATGCAAAAAAGAAGAAAGTACTTAGAATTTCATCTGAATATCTTACAAATGCATCAAAATTCGTTAAACAATGTAAATCCTACAAAAAATTGTATGGTTCAAAGGATCCACAAATTGTTACACCATGGTTACGATTAGGTACAAACAAAAATATCCAAATTCATCTATCATTTGGTGCAACAGAGGCTAAACCACCGGATGATGTTGATGCAATTATGGATGTAACTGAGACAGGAACAACTTTGAAACAAAATCAGTTGAAGATTGTTGATACAGTTATGACGTCATCATCACAATTGATTGCAAATAAGAAATCTCTCAAAGACAAGAAAAAGCGGGAAAAAATATTTGATATTGTTACATTGATGAGAGGTGCTGTTCAAGGAAGAAAGTACATCCACATTTACATGAACGTAAAGGAAACAAATCTAAAGAAATTACTAAAGGAAATTACAGCTCTTAAGAGACCTACTGTAAGTCCGCTTAGTGAGAAAGGTTGGTACGGTATAAATACTATAATTCTAAAATCGGAATTTCACAAGTTAGTTCCAAAGCTTAGAAGAATTGCGCAAGGACTAGTGATTCATGAACCAAAGCAGATTCTTGATCTTGAGGAGATAAAACGTGACGAAGAGAATTGATGAAAATACTCGAGGTCAAAAATATAGACAGACTTGTAGAGAAAGTACTG
>CACLNC010000010.1 GCA_902608175.1 uncultured marine group I thaumarchaeote
CTGACGTCGATTTTTTAAATTTGACAAAAATATCTATGTCTGGTTTTTCGGATGTCCATGTTCCTTTTGCATACGAGCCACCATAATGTATTGATGTTATTTCAGTGTATTTTGTTATTTCCTTACTGACTAATTTCATAGCAGTATTTGCAACACTGTTTAGTTTTTCATTTTTTATTTTTGTTGGTATTGCAAGTCGTTTTGCTTGCATCAAGACCTTATTCATTTGTTGCTTCAACCACCGCTAAATCTTCATAGATTGGACCGCTTGATGTTAATGTACTTTTTTTAAGTTTTATCTGTGATACTAACTGCATTCCAAATATTTTTGAGTTAAATTTTACCAATTCATCTGTAACATCATTAATCTTATTTTTAACTCTAAAGACTGTGATATGAGGCTTGAATGGCTTGTCATTTTTGAATCCTAATTCTGACAGTTTTGCATGAACTTGACTAGCAAGAGCAGAAATTAATTCTCCACCAGCCTTATCCACGCCTATCCAAATCACTCGAGGGGATTTAGTTCTAGGAAATGCACCTATTCCTTGTAGTGTTATTTCAAACTTGGAGAATTCTATTCTATTTACTGCATTTACAATTTTTTCCTTTGATACGTCATCGATTTCTCCTATGAATTGTAATGTAAAATGTATTTGTTCAGGAAGAATTGCTTTTGCATCAATATTGACATCTTTTTGGAATTTAGCAATATTATCCAGTATTTCTTGATTATTGATTTCTATCGCAACAAATGTTCGCATTAGCAGTTTATTTTTCAAGCCATTTTAATTATTATCGGTAAATTCAAATCACTAGAGCCTGTAAATATTGTGTATTGCCCAAACTTATGGTCTGTCTTACTGGAATGCCAGGTTCAGGAAAATCAACTATTGTTAGCGCATTAAAAGAAGAGGGATATTTCACTTTAACATTAGGTGATGGTGTAAGAGCTGAAGCAAAAAGGCGAAACCTTGAACCAACAGGACAAAATCTTGGTAAAATAATGCTTGAACTTCGAGAGAAAAATGGAGCCGGAGCTATCGCGTTATTACTTGTTGACCAAATTACAAATACTAAAGATAGTATAGTAATCATTGATGGTGTAAGATCAAATGCGGAGATTGAAGTTCTTAAAAAAATTGGTATTGTAAAACTTTTAGCAATAACAGCATCAACGGAGACACGCTTTAACTTTTTAAAAGCTAGAGGACGTTCTGATGATCCAGATACTCCTGAAAAATTTAATGAAAGAGATAACAGAGAACTTGGCATTGGAATAAACGAATCCATTGATGCCTCTGATGAAAAGATTTTGAATAGTGGATTAACTATTAGTGAACTAATAGAATCTGCGCAGAAAATTATACAAAAATGGAAAAATGAAAATACCTGAATTATCTTGTAGCATAGAGGTTTTTTGCACAATTAACCCATCTGAAGATCTACAAAAAATTGAAACGGCAATTTTAAATATATTTCCAGACATTGAAATTAATAAAAATAATATGCAAATAACAGGTATCTCCAAAAAAATAGAATCGCTATCTAGAATTTTTGAAATAATACATAATCGTAGGATTACTAATGTTTACAGACGTACATTGAATCAGAACCTTTCAGAAAACTCCACTTGGTTTTATCTAAATCGACAGGCTGCATATGTAGATGTAATTGCTTTATGTAATGAAGAAGATGAATCACCACTAGGCCCAATTAAAATTATATTAGATTCACAACAAATTGAGCATGTTATTGACTGGTTAACATCTTACACAAACAATCCACGCCTAACTCCTTAGAAAATACTATCCATTTTGAGAATTTTTTTTTAGTTTTTCTATGAAAAAACAATTTTTCGAGTGAAAATATGATAATCAAGTATGCAATAATTGGAGTTGTATTGTTTGGTGCTGGGATTTTCTTATTTCCAGAAACCTTGACTCAAATGCCAGATGCAACTACTTTCTTTCAGGCGGTAACAACCGACATTTCAAACTTGAAGACACTTAATGCTAATACTGAGATGGCTAGTGATGTTGCAGAAGATATTGCAGTACAAGTTGAAGAAAAAGCAGCTGATGTTCTTGCTGAAGAACCTAAGGCTGATCTTGATTTAGCAAAAAAACTCTTTGACTTTTTCAACTAATCTCTATTTCCAAAAGATCATTAGCAGTTATAGTTGAATCATGAATTTCTTTTGTTTCATTTAGTAATATTTTCTCATCTTTGTATCTAGCAGAAAAATGAGTTAAAATCAAATTTGAAACATTTGCACTTTTAGCTAATTCAGCAGCCTCTTTAGCAGTTGAATGATTTGTTGCAATTGCCTTTTCTTTTAGCTCATAAGAAAATGTAGAATCAAAACTCAAATAATCACAATTCTGGAAAAAACTCTCTAATTTTTTTGTTGGTCTAGTATCACCAGAAATTCCAATTTTTTTCCCTTTTCTTTTTTTACCAGTAACTTGTTCAGGACTAATAATTTTATCATCAATTTTTATTTCGTTGCCATTTTGTAGTTCATGCCAAAGGTTACCTTCTGGTATCCCAAGTTCTTTTGCTTTTTCAGGAAAAAATTCACCAGGTTTTTCCTTTTCTTGAAATACATAAGAAAATGCTGGGACCCCATGTTGGGCTTCGCATGATTGTACTGAATATTTTTTTTCATTAACTATTTCTCCTTCTTTAACTAAGCTAATCTGAACGGGAAATGACAAACCAAAGTTTAACACTTTGATATTATTAGTAATAAAATCCTCAATTCCATCAGGACCATAAATTTCAATTGGTTCTGTTCTATTTTGCATAGTCATTGTTTGAAGTAAACCAAGTATACCAATACAATGATCACCATGAAGATGAGTAACAAAAATTTTCATTTTTTTATTCCAGCCTAGACCTGATTTGAGATAAGAAATTTGCGCACCTTCACCTGCGTCAAACATCAATATTTCATTATCAGTAACTAAGCAGATACAACTAAGTGACCGTTCTTGTGTTGGTTGTGCACCTGAAGTACCTAAAAAGACAAGTTTCATGATTTCATTTAATTGATTTAGCTATGATATCTGATACATCCACTTTGGCGGTTCTACCAAGTATAGTATTAGTACTAATTATTTCTTTTACACCGGCTTTTCTAATATTTTTTTCAGCATCACCAATTAATATTGCATGAGAACATGCCACAAAAATTTTTCCAGATCCCTGTTTTTTGAGGAATTGAGTTGCTTTGATAATACTACCACCACTACTAATCATATCATCAACCAAAATTAAATCCCTATTTTTAATATTCATTTTTGAAGACTGGATTTTTACTTTTCCTGTTTTTCGGTTTCTATGTTTCTTTAATGAAATAAAATCAGTATTGAATTGCTTAGCAAATTCTTTTGCTCTTGCAGAACCTCCAGTGTCAGGAGATACAATTAATGGATTTTTTAGTTTTATTTTTTTAAAATAATTTACTAATTTTGGTATTGCTGAAACATTTTCTGCTTCAATTTTAAAATATTTTAACGCAGTTTTACTATGAATATCAACAACAATAATTTTTTTAGCACCGGCAGTTTCCAACATTTTTGCAACAACTGAAATAGTGACAATCTCACCACCAAGGAAGGATCTGTCTTGTCTTGCATAACCCATGTATGGGATAACTGCATATATTTTTGAAGAAAATTTTCTAGCTTGAGAAATCATTGATAGTAATTGTAGCAAATTTGTATCGACTGGCGGGGATGTTGATTGAATTACCAAAATTATTCCTTTTTTAGGAATTTTTTTCAAGGTAATCTTACTTTCACCATCTGGAAAATTTGTTGTTTCTGTAGGAATAAAAGTAGCATTCAGTTTTTTAGCAATCCGTCTTGCTAATCCCTTTGATGTATTTCCAGAAATTACAGAGATTTTTCCCATGAGTTCAATGAATCAAAGCGCATTCTTAAATTTTTTAATTTATTTTAATATGATTTCTTTTTTTAGCAACTTTTCTATTAATGAATGCCACTATACCAACAACACTGAATGCGAAAATCTCTAAAAATAACCAATCATACCCTGAAAGTGCTATCATATCAGCTGAAAAAGGAGAAAAAAGAGGAAATTGTGTGCCATTCCAACCTGATTGCTGTGCTAACCATATATCAAAAGCGAGATGAGAAATTATTGCAGAAAAAGAAACCACCGCCAGACGATAATCTCTAAACTTGGAAAGTGCTAGCATGATAAAACCAACTATAATTGCAAATGGTATTGAATGTGACATACGACTAATCATCTCTATATCTAAAAATTGTAACAGGTGATCTGCATCAAGAAGTATTGCAAAACCACCACACAAGAATACATAATTTAATCTTAAACTAAGAAGACCCGCAATCATGCCCCAAAAAATATGGCCTAAAACATGTTGTACGCTTATAGCACTGACCTCAAATGGATTTCCAATAATTCTTGATTGAGGATGTTCTTCAAAGCCTAAACCTATTGTAGAAAAACTGAATGATATTAAAGTAAAAATTACTAATGTAATGATAAATTTTCTAACTTGAGTTAATTTGAGCATAAGAAAAATTTTCTTTCCATTCTTTTATTCTTCACTACTGGCTTCTCCTTTTCCAAGGTCACCAAGTCCATATTGTTCCATAACACTATTTCGCTCATCATTCAACTGATCTATTTCTTGTGCCTCTTTCTTCTCATCACCTTGATAGACAGTCCTAATTGGCCATGGAATTCTAATATCATATTTTTTAAATTCTTCATACATAATTAATCGCATATCACTTTTTGTCTTAAATTGTGCACCATAATTTTGGACATACACCCACAGACTGAAATCTAATGCAGAATCATTGAACTTGTTAAACCTAACAACTGGTTGTGTAACATCAACATGTATGTCTTTATCACAGCCACAACTTGCTTTATAATCATCAAGATATGGGCATCTATTTTGTCTAACAAGATGTCTACCTCTACTATCTATAATTTCACTCATAGCACGCTTTCCAACTTTTACTAGAATAGAAGCAACCTGTTTAGGATCGTTAAGATAAGAAACACCTACATCAACAACTGCTGGTACAAGCTTAATCTCTTTTGTAAAATTTACAATCTCAGCTGTAACTATTTGCTTTGTTGGAATAATTGCTAATGATTCATTAAGACCATGCCTAACATAGGTAACTCTAGGCGTAATTCTATGAACATATCCATTATATCCACTTGGTAATTTAATTCTGTCACCTTCATTAACCACTTTATCTTTTCTAATGAGAATATATGCAAAATAATTTTCTAAAGTTTCTTTCAATGCTAATCCAATACCTAATGCTAAACCACCTGTTGCTGTTGCTAAAACAACTAGATCTACACCCCACCATGAAACAACCCCAATAATTACTGCAACAAATAAAATAATTGGAATTATTTGTTTGACAGATTTTGGTACTCCTTGTTTTTTCTTTCTTGCATATCCCACAGATCTTCCGCCTGGAATAATAGGATCAAAACTACCAGATCGTTTCATTTCTTTCCAAGTATCAAATGGATAGATTTCTTCTGGTACTACACCAGGGAACAGTTTTCTTCCTGATTCATTATTTCCGGTTACACATGCTGTAAAGTATTTTTCATATTTTTTTCTTTCAGATTTTTTCCATTCTTCAAAAGGATTTGTCACATTTTTTTCATAGCTTCCAATTGGTGAGCCTTTGGAAGTACGAAACTGTTCAAGGAATCTTATACCTTCCATGGTTTCCAAATATTTTTGGAATTCTTCTTGTGTCAGATCCTCTGGTATCTGTTTAGGTGGTACCCATGAGAACAGTTTATGGAAAAGATCATCTTCGTCATCAGGGAAGCCATGCATATCCTTCCAAATTTCATAGTCTTCATGTTCAGTTACAGAAAGATCTCTTTTTGCAAGGGCAATTGGAACCAATTGAGAAATTGTATATCCTATCACAAGAATATTCAAAGTATTCAGTAGCTTGGCAAAAACTTCTTCAGGAGTAAATTCACTACCAACTACTGCAATAGCATTTGGATCAAATAGTTCAAAGGCTTGAATGTAGACATTAGTAGATGAAATTAGCGCTATTGCTAAAAACGGCAGTATTGCCTTTGCTGCAAATCTTGCTCCATGCGGATTTGTATAACTAAATTTTTGTTTTCCAATCCAACTAGAGAATTTTCGATACGTTAAGACAATTATTATGATTCCTATACCAAGAGCAAGCAAAGCCATCTGAAGCGAATCCGAAGATGAGACGAGCTGTGAAACTGTCTCAAACTCTCCAATTGAAATTTGTGGTAATTCTTCTGCCATATTTTATATTCACTAATTGAAATTTGTCAAGAACAACTAGAATTATGTGAGCCTGTCGTAGTTATTCAAAAAAAACGTCAAATTATTTACAGAACAGATTCAATTTTCTATTTATATACTAAAAATCCACTCATTCACAAACTCAGCCAAACTTTAACTAGTGTTAAAAATCATATCCCCGAATGACACTAGAGGAGCAGACAACATGGTCTGAAAATGAGTCACCATCACTCAGATCCTATACATTACAGGATTTTCAAAAAATTCCACAGATTGCTGGATTATCTGAAGAGAAAAAATTCGAGATGGAGGTAGTTGGGAACGTTTTACCATTTAAAGCAAATAATTATGTTGTAGAACAGCTCATTAATTGGAATAATATCCCAAATGACCCAATTTTTGTCCTGACATTTCCACAAAAGGGAATGTTATTGCCTAATCATTTTGATGAAATGGCAGACACCTTGAAGAAAGAGGCAGATAAAAAGGAGATTCAAGAGGTTGCCAATAAAATCAGATTACAACTAAACCCTCATCCAGCTGGGCAGATGGAAATGAATGTTCCAGCATTAAAAGATGGGACAAAACTATATGGGATGCAGCACAAATATCATGAAACTTGTCTTTTCTTCCCTAGCCAGAGCCAGACATGTCACGCATATTGTACTTTTTGTTTCAGATGGCCACAGTTTGTCGGAATGGACGAAATGAAGTTTGCCATGAAAGAGGGAGAGCAATTAGTCCAATATCTAATAGAACATCCAGAAATTTCAGATGTTTTGTTCACTGGTGGAGATCCTATGATTATGAAAGCAAGTCTATTTTCAACTTACATTGATACGCTATTAGAAGCAGATTTGCCAAACCTGAAAACAATCAGAATTGGAACAAAAGCGTTAGCGTATTGGCCTTACAAATTTTTGACTGATCGTGATGCAGATGAAACTTTGGCAACATTTGAGAGAGTTGAGCAAAGCGGAAAACATCTAGCCTTTATGGCACACTTCAATCATCCTGCAGAACTAGAAACAGGTTCTGTAAAGGCTGCAATAAAGCGTGTAAGAGATACAGGTGCTCAGATTAGAACCCAATCTCCACTTTTAACTCATATCAATGACAGTTCTGAAATATGGTCAAAAATGTGGCAAAAACAAGTAGAATTGGGATGTATTCCATACTATATGTTCGTAGTTAGAGATACAGGCGCTCAACACTATTTCGGCATTCCACTTGTTAGAGCTCATGAAATTTTCAAAGATGCTGTAAAAAATGTCAGTGGTCTAGCAAGAACTGTGAGGGGTCCTAGTATGTCAGCAACTCCTGGTAAGGTACAGATTGATGGAGTTTCTGAAGTAAATGGCAAAAAAGTAATGGTGCTAAGAATGCTTCAGGGCAGAAACCCAGAATGGGTAAATAAACCATTTTTCGCAGAATACGATGATGGTGCAATTTGGTTGGATGATTTGAAACCAGCATTTGAGCCTAAATTTTTCTTTGAAGATGAATTAACCAAAATGAAATCAAAGACAACTAGTTAAAGTAAAATAACGAATTCTGTCTGGAATAAACATGAAGAAAGAATATGTTGTAACAAGAATTGATGCATCGCCAGACGGGGCTCCATATGTTATAGCATCTCTCTCATTGGCTAAAGATTTGAAAGAAGGAAATCAGCCTCCATCTCCATTTGGTCAAAACGTAATGGGATTTTCAAATATGGATGACATGATGAAAGGATTAAACAAAATGATCTCAGGTGGCGGTATGCCAGGAATGGGAGGAATGCCAGGTAATCAAACTTCGATTAAACTAGATATGCACGAGTATAAGGAACTTGGAATTTCAGTTGGGGACAAGATATTTTTGGATATATCAAAGGCTGAGAGTTTAGGCGTCTAATTCTATCGAATCTCAGTTCTTAGTTTTTCATACGCCCTAGGCGCATCTTCTTCTTTGAAAATTAGTACAACTCCATCTTGGCTTAGCAGGGCGTCTACAATCTCAATTCCATTATAATGCAGAATTTGTGTGACATATGATAATACATCTGACCTATTTTGACCAGAGATCTGAATCTTAATTTTGGCTAATCCAGGTCTGTAATCATTCTCTTTTGGGAATGATTGAAAGAGATGTCTTGCACTATCAGAATCTTCTGTCAAAATTCTAAAGGAATCTCCAAATCGGAAGAACTCTGAATCAGAGAATGCCTTTTGTGCTTCAGCAAACATCCTCGAAACATCCTGCTCTACAAAATCAACCATATTCCATTCCAGACCCATGATTCTATCCGTCAATGAAAGTCTAGCATTTTTGAGAATTGGCTCATCAGAGATATCCTCCTTTTCATCAAAAGAGTCAGCGTATCTCTTAATGGCTACAACTATTGTATTCAGATTTGCTGGTGTTCCAAGCTGTTTTTCTACATCAGGCTGGATTTTAACGGCTAAAGCGGTATAATTTATCACATCCATCTTCATACACTCGTAAATTGACCTGTTTCGAGTGATGATTTCACGAACAACATCAGGCACAGAAACACCAGTTGTTCGCATAATAGTGTTATATTATGACAGTTATAATAGTATTATGTCAGAAAATTATAAACATGTAAGTTTTCTATTAATTATATAATAAACTATATATAATGTCATACATATGACATAAACTAGGTGAATATGACAATGTTCAACGACGAATTCAATAGAATCTTCAAACAGATGTCTAGTTCCTTTGGAAATCTAGATGATGTCTTTGAGATGCTAAAAAACACAAGCGGGGTTTCCAGCCCAATTATTTACGGTTATACCATGACCGTTGGACCTGATGGAAAACCCGTGATCCAAGAGTACGGAAATGTCAAGCCAGACAGTTTACCTACTGCAGATTCATGTGGTTGTGATAACCATTCACAAACACCTGTAGTTGAGAAAAGAGAACCTTTGATAGACACCTTGGTTGACGACAAGGAACAAACTCTAAAGATTGTCGCCGAGATGCCAGGAGTTGAAAAGGCCGATGTTGGTGTTGTTGTGGATGAGGATATCGTTCACATCGATGCAGAACGTGGTGAGAAGAAATACCATGTTAACGTCCCAATTCAACATAAGGTCGAATCAGATTCTCCAAAAGCCACATACAAAAATGGTATCCTAGAACTAACTTTCAACTTGGATACTAAACCAAAAGGCAAATCTGTAGACGTACTCTAAACCCTTTTTTTCTAATTTTTAACTAAAAATGCAGAATCTCTGCTCTAATCTCTTCTCTGGTTTCTATGATTTGGGAAGCATTCGTTACAGTAAACTGGTCTACCATCTTTTGGCTCAAATGGGATTTTACACTCATTTCCACAATCTCCACAAGTTGCATCGTGCATTTCGCGAGGTCCTCTATCACCAAATCTTCCCCCGCCTCTATCATTTCTACCACCATATCTTGAGCCGCCTCTATCACCATATCTTCCCCCGCCTCGACCGCCAAATCTAGATCCTCCACCGCGGCCAAATCTTCCTCCACCACGGTCGCTTCTTGCCGGTTTATGATTTGGGAAACAATCGTTACAATAGACTGGTTTGTCTTGTCTTGGCTCAAATGGGACTTCACACTCATTTCCACAATCTCCACAAGTTGCCTTGTGCATTTCTCGTGGCCTGTCGTCTCTTCCAAATCCCATGTTTATCTAACTTCTCAGTTGAGGACCCTTAATTATACTTAAAGGACAAAATCTCCTAAATTCTACCATGGGACTATTTGGAAAATCTAAAGAGGAGAAAATCGCTGAATTCAAAGAAAAACAATCCCTAAGAAATGGCAAAGAACTCAAAAAACTCCTAAAACTATTCAAAGAAAATCGAGATAAAATAGAAAAACAAACAGGCAAAAGACCAGATATTGATGATACAACAAAGCTATTCATGCAGAAAATTCTGAACGTTTGGTTGTCTGAAGGGAAAGATATTGATGATGAAAAGTTTTGGAATGCTGTTGATTATAATAAGCAGTTTGATTATCCTGTTGAATATTATGAAAGATGAATTAATCAATGAGTGCTATTGCTCTGACTGGAGAACCTGTGGTATCCTTCAATTTTAGAGGCAAAACAACTAACTGAAATTTTGATGATTGGATTTTTTCCAGATTTGCCAAATTCTCAACAATGAGTATCCCTTTTTTTGAAAAAATATGATGTGCTGAAAACTTGGAATTTGAGCCCAAGTCTATGCTTGGTGAATCAATTCCTACCAAATTGATTTTTTTAAGGGCCAAATAGTTTGCAGCAGAAGCAGATAATCCAGGATTTTTTGTAAAGTAAAAATCCTTTTTCAAATTCTTCTGCCAACCGGTGAAGAAAATTACAGTAGAACCAGATTCAATTTTTCTGTGTTTCTTTTCAAATTTTTGAATATCTGTTTTTGTAATTACTTTACTTCTTATCTTTACTAATATCGCCTCCGAAACAAATCTACTAGGATTAATCTCATGAATTTTTTTCCCTTTTTTTACAAAATGGAAAGGGGCATCCATATGTGTTCCTGTATGTGAACTCAAAAACAAGAGTTCTAGATTATATCCATCATCTTTTAGATTGTCCCAGTCTATGAAACTGGGCTTTGGAGAGCCTGGGAATGTTGGAATTGATTCTGAAATAGTAAGCGTTAGATCAATGATTTTCATCAAAATTGATAATTCAAGCCATTTAATCAATTTTCAGAATTTATGCCAAGTTAAATAATATTTCCCGGTTTTTTCAATATGCCAATTGCCTATGTTCTAATTAATTCTGAATTAGGAACGGACGTTGATGTTATATCTCAAATCAAGAAAATTTTCGAGGATGAAAAAATATCATCTTACGAAATTCAAGGTGTTTATGGGGTTTTTGATATAGTGATTAAGATTTCGTCAGATGATGAAAAACTTCGGAATTTAATTACTAATAAAATTAGAAAAATTAATCAGGTTCAGTCCACTCTTACCATGATGGTCATAGAAAAGTAAAAATTTCTTTATAATATAGATTCTAGAATTAGTAGCGTGAGTAAGATAATTCAACCAGTTTTAGCAAAAAAAACAATTAATCTTATTGCTTATTCTGATCCTTACGCAAAAACAGTTTTGATGAAGGAATTAATCGGTGAATCTAATGATAAAATAATTTATCTTGATTTTGATTTATTGTTTTCTGGATATATACATTCTAACATAATCTCAAAATCAGAAAATCTCTCCCTATTTCAGGTAGAAAAAAGGACCTGGGAGAATATTTTACAACAAACTTTACTTGAAATATCATTAAACAAATGTATAGTCATTATTGATTCTATCAATATTTTTTACAATATTTTCACAGAACGTGGTGATGTTGGCAGATTCATAAATAGTAGTATAATGCTTTTAGCAAATTCTGCCAAAATTTCTAATTCAATTATTCTAATTAGTGCATTTGTTCCTAGTAGAGAAAAAATTAATGAGGAAATGCCAAAGTACATAATTGAAACTAAGTCTCTTTCAAAGTTTTTTCTGGGCATGAAAAATCCATTTCTAACAATATCAACATATTCAAAAGATCTACCAGAACAAACTACCAAAATAGAGATTCATTCAGAATTAATTTAATATCTTTAGTATTTCCATTCGTCACTAAGAGCATTCCAAAGCGGTTTGAATGAATCAATATCTTTACCAAACTCCTCTTTGATTCTGTTAGATAATGCAAAAAAGAAATTTTCTAATGCATCTACACCACCATCATCAAAAAGTTCTTTTCCGATTTGTTTGATACGATTTTTTTTCCCGTCAATTTCTGGCGATCCTGCATTTTGTAAACAAAATGCAATAAGATCAAACAATTCCTCTTCTAGCATAAAATCCATAAATTATTAAAAAATACTTTTCTTAAAAATATGCGATCAGAATTTTGAACGCTGTTATAGAAATTCTAACGCCGTTATAATAGCCCGTTTTTTGGTAAGTTATATTAAGAACAATTTTGAATAAAAACTACAATGCCAGTAGCAATACTACCAGACATCAGTGAACAGATGTGTATCGGATGCGCACTTTGCGTCGAGATTTGCACAACTCTAGGACCTGATGTACTAAGAGTAAAACCAGTAGAAGGCTGGAAACGTGGTAAAGCATTTGTATTTTATCCTGAAAGATGCATCTCTGATGGTGCATGTATTGGAGTTTGCCCAACAAAGGCAATCTTTTGGATGAGACCAATGGACTTTACTGTCGGACAACCAGTTCCACTATACAAGAACTCAGTCTTCGTCAAAGGTTGGACTGAACTAATCGATTAAGTTCATCCACAAATTTATTTTTATTTTTAACGTCTCAAGCTTATATTATCATTCAACAATTTTTTCATATGACAAAAATCGGAGATGCTAAACGAAAACTACACGGAATTATTACTGGGAAGCCTGATAATTTTTCATGGTTAATAGAAGGTAAACTTGCAGGTAGTGCAATTCCTACATCATTTGAGGAAATTAAATGGCTAGTTGATGGAGGTGTAAAATCAATTGTTACCGTAAGAGAGGAGTCATTAGATGATGACTGGATAAAGAATATCAATTATTTGCATATACATTCAAACGATATGGGTGTTCCAGAATTTGAGGATCTTATTAAAGCAGTTGATTTCATACATCAAAGAATAACAAATAATGAACCTGTAATGGTTCATTGTCTTGCTGGATTGGGAAGAACAGGAACAATTTTGGCTTGTTACTTGATCAAATATCAAAAGTTATCAGCCGATGATTCAATACAAAAAGTTCGTGAAAGCAGACCAGGATCTATCCAATCTTTTCCGCAAGAAGAAATAATTTTTCAGTTTGAGAAATCAGTAAACAATTAACTATTCAGGAACAGATTCAGCAACTAACTTTCCGTCAACAATTTTAATATGAAGAAATCTATCTTCTTTGAAGACTAGAGTGATTCCACCATTCTTATCAGGATCTTGAACTTCAATCAAATCTTGCATTCTTATTCCATCAAATTTTGCCATATCTATCACTTATTCTGGTATAGAAGTTGTTTCCAACTTTCCATCAATAATTTTAATGAATAAAAATCTGTTATCTTTTAAAATCACAGTAATACCACCTTCCATATCTGGTTCTTCAACTTCAAGAACTGGCTGACCTAACAATCCATCATATTTTGCCATACTTTATCTGAATAAGCCGGTTTAATTAATTATTATCTCAGTCTCTTTTCCCTGCGACTTTACTTCATCTTTTTCGATAAAATCATGCTTCTGCCAAGATGCAAAGGTTTCTACACTAATTTTGTGTTTACCAGCCCCAAGGTCTTTTCCATCAATTATAATTTTCTCATCAAAATCAAATAATTCTTCTCTAACCTCTTCCTCGGTTAATCTAATTACTGGCTTGAAATTTTTTGCAACTTGTACCCAAATTCTTTTTTCTTTCATAGGATTTACCAATTTTGGGTTACGTGTCCAAAATATTGCTGCTTTTTTGTAGGAATTAATTTCATTAATAGAATTTTTCCTTAGACCAGATTTGTTAAGTTTTATTCCATATTTGAGTTTGAACACATTATCATATTTTTCATATGATTTAGTCCAATTTTCTTCTGTGAACGAATCACGTAAAAGTCCGGTAATTGAAAATTTTACATTAAGAGTAATTCTATCATTTAGTGCATAAACTTCTTTATCCTTCAACGTTTGGATATTAGAAATCATTGTTTCACTCATCCTATCAAAATGATTTATATCTACAATAAGTTCCTTTTTGATCACATGCAAATTCAAATTATGAAGTCTGATGCAAAAGAGGCTAATCTATCTATATTAGAGGCAGATGTTGGGACTTTATACGTTATACAGCATGAACTTCTAAAAACTAAAAATGTTGATTTTGCAGGCGTAGTTATGAAACATCCTTTAACAAACGAGATTTGGATGAGAATAAATTCTAAAGACAGTCCAATTAAAAATGCTGTTGAAGCTACAAACTCTGCAATCAAATCGGTTGATAATCTAAAAAAACTTCTTAATTCAAAAATAAAGTAATACCATGTCTGATGATTCAGATTTTACAATCATTGATGACGATGACGGTGAAAAGGATGCTTTACCTACGATTGAGATCGAATGTGAAAAATGTGGTCATAATCAGGCAGTGTGGTGGACATTACAAACAAGAAGTGCAGACGAACCAACAACACAATTTTTTAGATGTATCAAATGTGAATATACTTGGCGTAACTATGCATAAAACGCAAAAAGTTTAACTTTAGCATTAAAGGCAACAAATTGAAATGGTTTTTTCTGCAAAAACAAATGGTTCAGATGAATGGAAGGCAGTAATTTCAGCAATTTCAACATTAGTTGAGGAAGCAACATTTGAATCAACAGTTGAAGGAATTTCATTTAGAGGAATGGATCCTTCTCATGTAGCATTGATAGATGTTTCTTGGCCAAACTCAGCCTTTGAAAAATATGAATGTGATAGTGACATTAAATTCGGTGTTCGAATAGATGAATTTTCCCAACTTATCAAACGTGCAGGAAAAAATGAAAGTATTGAGATTAATATTTCAGAGGATAACATGTTGTTAGTTACAATCGGTAAAAATAAAAAATATAAAATGAGATTGATTGAGAGCTCAGCATCAGACACACCATTACCCAAAATTCCTTATGATTCAAAAATCACGCTTTCGTCCTCAACATTTGATAAAATATTAGGTGATGTGCAAGTTGTGTCTGATTACTTAACCATTCATTCAGTTGATACAAAAGCAGATTTTTCAGGAAAAGGAGATTCTGGTGAAGTAAACATTAGTCTTGAAAAAAATAAAGATGAATTAATAGAAATTTCTGTTAAGGAGGAAAATACAGGAACGTACAGTCTAGAATATCTGAATCCAATAATCAAGGCGGTGGGTTCAACGGTTGATACTGTAACATGTGAATATTCAGACGCAAAACCATTAAGAATAGAATTTAAGGTGGCAAACATAGGGAGAATTCATTTCTTCTTGGCTCCACGTGTAGAAAGTTAACGAATTTATTGATAATTATCTTAAAAAAACTAAAATGAAACTCGTCTTAAAATATGGTGGAACATCAATTTCTTCAATAAAGGACATCAAAAATATCTGTGAAAATATTGACTCGTTGGCTAAGAATAATTCAATTGTTGTAGTTTGTTCTGCACTTAATGGTGTTACTGATGAATTACTTGAAATGTCAAAATTAATTCAACGTGGAAACAAAAAACAGGTTGATCATATTTTATTTGGAATAAAAAGGAAACATAAACAGTTAGGAGATGGTCTAGTAACAAGTTCTAAACTAAAAGAAAGCTTTTCAAAAACTCTAAATCAAGTTACAATGGAGTTAGAGGAATTAGTTCATGGCTTGATACTTTTAGGTGAAGTTACTTCACGTTCATTAGATTATTTAATTTCATTTGGAGAGAGATTGTCAATTGTTATTATTTCATATACATTACAGGAATACAAAAGAAAATCTTCAATATTAACTGGTAAAGAGGCTGGTATTATGACTGACTCTAATTTTGGCGAGTCTAGACCTTTAATGGACACAACAAGAATACGTGTTTCAAAAAACATTAACAGGTTATTGTCACAGAAAATTATTCCTGTTGTTGGTGGTTTTGCAGGAGCTGATCAGCATGGTAATATAACAACATTTGGTCGTGGTGGTTCAGATTACACTGCAACAATAATTGCATCTTCTATCAATGCAGATGAAGTTTGGTTAATGAGTGATGTTGATGGTTTAATGACTGCTGATCCAAAACTTGTAAAAAACTCAAAACTTTTGAATGAAGTTTCATATACTGAAGCAATAGAAATGGCACAATTTGGTGCCAAACAAATCCATCCTAGAACTTTCGAGCCATTATTAGCCAAAAAAATTCCTATGCGTATACGTAGTAGTTTTAAAAATAATAATAAAGGAACACTTGTAACTGCTTCACCATCTGCAAAAACTAAAAAAACTGTAAAATGTGTCGCAGCAATTCGAAAAATTGGTCTTATTGATCTAAGTGGAGGAATATTGTTTGCTGCACCAGGAAGCGCAGCAAAAATTTTCACAACTTTGGCAGAAAAGAATGTCAATGTTATGATGGTTTCATCAAATCCATCAGAATCAAGTATTTCTATTATAGTTAAAAAAACAGACATAGATGTAGCAGTAAATTGTCTTGAAATGAATTTACTTGGGAAAATGGTAAAAGAAATTGAAACAACGCCAGACGTTTCAATTATAGCTGTGATTGGATCAGGAATGAAAGGAAGTGTTGGCATAGCCTCTAAAGTATTCGGCGCTGCTGCAAAAAAACAGGTTAACGTTATGATGATTGCTCAAGGCTCATCGGAACTAAATTTAGCATTTGTAGTAAAAGATTCTGATTGTAAATCAATAGTACAATCACTTCACGATGAATTTCAACTATCTAAGATTAACTAGTTACTAAAAAGATAAATTATTACTTAATGCCAGAATCTTATGACCGGAAAATTATACATCGTTGGAGTAGGTCCTGGGCACCATGATCATATGACATTTCGTGCAAAACATGTAATTGAAGAGAGTGATACAATTGTTGGTTATGAAACTTATGTTAATCTAGTAGAAGATCTAATTGATGGAAAAGATATTCATCGTTATGCAATGACACAAGAAGTTGAACGTGCACATCAATGTATTGATCTTGCTAAAGAAGGAAAAATAGTATCATTAGTATCTAGTGGTGATCCTGGAATTTATGGAATGGCAGGATTAATTTTTGAAATTCTCGCCGAATCTGGTTGGAATCCAGAAAGTGATTTACAAGTTGAACTTGTTCCGGGAGTTTCTGCATTGAATTCTTGTGCGTCATTGATTGGTTCACCACTGATGACTGATTTTGCTGTTGTAAGCATGAGTGATCTTTTAGTTCCATGGGAAATTATTGTAAAAAGAGTTGAGGCTGCGGCACAGGGTGATTATGTAATTGTAATTTACAATCCTTCAAGCAAAAAAAGAATTCATCAACTACAAGATACAAGAAAACTTTTGTTAAAATATCGTAAACCAAGTACACCAGTCGCAATAATCAAGGGCGCCTTTAGAAAGTCACAAACAATAGTCATGACTGATTTAGAACACTTGGAAGAGCATTCTGACAAATTAGGTATGATAAGCACTGTAATAGTTGGTAACTCTTCGACCTATAATTTCAAAGATTTAATGATTAATCCTAGAGGTTACACGTCAAAATATAATCTACAAGAACAAAAAATCCAGAATTAAGAAAATATTGTTTTGAATTAACTACTTGCGTTTATCAAATATCATATTATTCTTAATTAAATCAGACAAGTCGTCACTCAAATTTAGTTTATCTCTAATTGGAGATATTATTTTAACCAAATATTCGCCGACAGATTGCTTCAAATCCGTTGGGTGCAGCTTCTTTTGTGAAAAATCCGATTCCAAGCTTTCAAATTTATCATAACTAACATTACCACCAAATTTTTCAGACCGCTCAATATCTATGGTATCAAATTTACGAAGAACAATATTTTTTGCAATTTCCAGAATAGGATTATTATTCGTACTTCCTTCCTCACAAAAGCTCTTTTTAATTTTGGTTCTTATCTCATCATCTGAGTTGTGAATAAAAATTCCAGCATTAGGATCAGATTTGCTCATCTTCGCCACTTCACTATCAACTCCATCTGAAGGTGAAGGTTTGATTAATCCAGGTAATAATTTATGATGAACCGCTACTGGAACATCCCATTTCATTTTTGGAAAAACATCTCTAACCAACATATGGATTTTTCTTTGATCCATTCCCGCATGCATTATGTCCACACCAAGTGAATGTATGTCATTTGCCTGCATTATAGGATAGATTAGTTTTGCAAGATCAGTCTTTTCATCATCATCTTTTCTTCCCATTATGGTAAGTGTACGCATAGCCCTCTTCAACGATATATGTTTTGCAATTTGCACAAGTTCACCCCAATATTCTTTTTCCGAACTGTAATGATCACTTCCTAAAACTATGTTTGCATCTGGACAAACTATTCTAAATGCATCCTCATAATATTTTGAGACCATTCTAATATTTTCAAAACTGCCACCAAGCTTTTCATTTAACAATGTATGCCAGTCAGCCAAAAAGACAGTGCATTTTACACCGGCTGTAATAAAATCATTAATTTTGATTCCTGTGCTAATCAAACTTCCAAGATGTAGGAATCCAGAAATTTCAAGACCAATGTAATGTTTTGGGCTAGAATTTGTTTTGAATAATTCTAACAATTCTTCCTTCGTAACAACTTCTTCTGTTGGTGGTTTTTCTACAAGTTCTACTTTTTCAGTTATGTCCAATTTGACTAAAATTCTCTTTGTAACCCTATAAAGTATATGCCCAAAATAGTTGAACTTGGAATTATTCTGCTTCTAATTCATCCACTTTATCAAAACATTTGTTTGCTTCTTCTTCTTTTCCAAGCTCTTCCAAAAGCTCTCCCTTGTTATTCCATGGGTCTGGGTCATTTGCATCAAGTTCTATTGCTTTATCATAGCATCCTATAGATTCATCTATTTTGTCAAGACTAGTAAGTACAACACCTTTGTTATACCAAGAAAGTGGGTCATTTGCATCAAGTTCTATTGCTTTATTATAACATTCTAAAGCATTTTCATATTTTTCTAACTCTGCAAGAGATATTCCTTTGTTAAGATAAATTTCAGCATCTTCAATAATCTCTAACGCCTTATCATAATTTTTTATTGCATCCTCATGTTCATCTAGTTCTGCATCTGACATTCCTTCTTTGAAGAAGACTCTTGCATCAGATTCAGTTAGTTCCATATGATAATTACTCTGTGTCTATTTCTTGTTGAGCCGGTTTTCTTGGTCTAGTACTTAGATAAAACCCATGTGCGCTAATTAGAAATCCACCTAAGAAAATTTTTGTTGCAAATATAAGATTCCATGGTCTATCAGGATCTGGATAGTGTACTGCTAGTTTATCAATATCAGGAATAGTTCCAGCTACAATCATTTGTGCGCCAATTTCTGCATTCAAAACTGTAAAACACCATAACACTTCATAAAGACAAATCACCGCAAAACCTAACAGCATTAGTTGAAGTAATGCCATTCTATATGATTTCAATCCAGCAGTTCTTTTCCATCCTATTCGTGTTACACAATACCAACCAACTACAACTGAAAAAAATAACCATGTAGAAAGATTTGCAAAATTTTCAAAAGGTACCTGAGTTTGTACTAGAACTTCACCCATTACATAATATCCAGTTTCATTCCATTCAGACATCATTGCGTAAACTCCATAGATCAAAATAGATGTCATAAGGATACCACATGCATAGAAAACATAGAGGAAAACTCTATACTGTTTATCATGCTTTTCTAGGTGTTGTCGTTCCAATTACAGAAATGTGTCTAAATGACCAATATAAAAATTCATAGAATTTCTTAATGAAATTTATTAACGTAGTAATAACAGACTTGCTAATTGAAAATTCCCATAAATTATCCTTTTGTTGACAAAGAAGAGATTCGTGAAGTTACATCTGTTTTGTCAGAAAAATCATTAACCTCGTCTGCATTTGAGGGAGGAAAACGTGTACAACAATTTGAGAATTTATTATCGAAATTCGTGAAATCAAAATATGCAATAGCAGTTAATTCTGGAACTTCTGCATTACAAGCATCTCTTTATGCAATTGATATAAAACCTGGTGATGAAGTGTTAATCCCTTCATTTACTTTTGTTGCAACAGCAAATTCAGTAAAGTCAGTTGGTGCAAAACCAGTCTTTGTTGATATTTTAAAAGGAAATTATACAATTGATCCTAATGATCTAAAAAAGAAAATTACAAAACGTACGAAAGCAATCATTCCAGTTCATTTGTATGGTCATGTTTCATTTATGGATGAAATATTAGAAATTGCACAAAAAAATAATTTAAAAATTATTGAGGATGCATCACAATCATTGGGTTCTAAATTAAAGAACAAACACACTGGAACATTTTCTAATCTTGGCTGTTTTAGCATGTATGCTGCTAAAGTTATGACTGCTGGTGAGGGCGGTGCTATTGTAACTAATGATAGAAGTCTATTTGAAAAATTAAGGCAAATTCGTAATCATGGATTTTCAAAAAATCATTCTACAATTAGTTTTGGATTGAATCTGCGCCTTCCAGAAATTAATGCCGCGATTGCTAAAATTCAAATGAAAAAATTATCTTTAATGTTAAAACAGAGAAAAAATAATGCAAAAATTCTCACGGAATTATTAAGCGATAATAAAATAATTCGCCCGCAACCACGAAAGAATGAAACTGTAAATTGGTATCTTTTTACAATTGCTATAAAAAATAGAGCCAAAATTATGAAAAAATTAAATTCTGCTGGAATTACTTCAGCTGTTTATTATGATCCACCAATACACAAAACTTCTTACTATAAAACTCAGAAAAAACTTCCAAATACGGAATGGGCCGCATCAAATGTGCTTAGTTTACCAGTGCATCCTAATGTAAATAAAATTATTTTACAAAAAATGGTAAAAATCTTAGAGAATTAAACTTCTAATAACCATCTTTTTGTCTTTGTTTATTAATTTGATTTTTTCTTTGGTATTCTTTTAGAATTTCATCTGGGGTCAAGTCTAGTTCGATCGAAGCCTGAATTAAAAAATGCCAAATATCTATTAATTCTTCACGCGCTTCTTTCTCATCAAAGGCGGTAGGTTTTTTCCACCATTTCCAATTTGTTAAACGCTGGAGTTCAATTGCCTCATGAATCATTGCAGTACATAATCCAGAAATTTTTCCTTCTTTATCATCAGGATATCTTTCTAAATTCATCATATCAGTAAGACTTTTCTGAAGTGAAAATATTTCTTCTAGCTTATCTTCCATGATAATTATAAATCATTAACATGTATAACTTTTCAGAATTTTACCATTTTTTCATATTGTTTTATTCTTTTTGTAATATCAGATTTCTTTATGTTAAGTAAACCATCAAGACCATATTTTTCTACAGCGAAGGAACCAAGAACATTTCCATATATTATGGATTTCTTAATCGTTGAAAGATCTGTATTATTCATTTTTGCTAAATAACCAATCATAGCACCGGCAAAAGAGTCTCCAGCACCAGTTGGATCAACTACATTTTCTAGTGAAAAAGCCACTGAAGGAAAAATTACATCTTCAAAGAAAAAAAGTGAGCCATGTTCACCTTTTTTAATAATAACATACTGTACACCCCATTCCATCATTTTTTTTGCAGATTTAATCAAATTATGTTCTTTGGTTAGTAGTTTAGCCTCTTCATCATTTATTACGACGGCATCAACAGACTTTATCATTTTAATTACTGAATTTCTTTTTGTTTGAATCCAGAATTCAATTGTATCACACATAGAAAATTTTACGTTATCAAATTTTTTAATTATAGATATATTTTGATCAGGATCATTATTTGCCAGGTATACAAATTTAGATTTTTTATAACTTTCTGGTACAGTTGGTTTAAAATTTGCTAGTACATTTAGTTCAGTTTTTAGAGTTTTACGTGTACTGA
Organism: uncultured marine group I thaumarchaeote; assembly: GCA_902608175.1. Taxonomy (GTDB): domain Archaea; phylum Thermoproteota; class Nitrososphaeria; order Nitrososphaerales; family Nitrosopumilaceae; genus Nitrosopelagicus. The sequence continues at coordinate 21,985 of CACLNC010000010.1, forward strand.
GGGTTTTATCATATTTACCATCATAACGAAATGTTTTTCCATCTAATTCTACTAACCCTTCTAAATCCAAATATTTTGAAAGTATATTGTGGTATTTCTTTGGGAAATCATTTCCGATAACTGCAATTAATCCAGATTTTATAAAGTGGCTAGCTGATATGGCAGCAAAGGTTGCAGCACCACCTAAAACATCTTTCAGGGTTTTTTCTGGTGTTCTAATAGTATCTAATGCTGTAGAACCAAACACAGTGAGCATGTTTCATTAAAAATTTCTCTGTATAATTTTGTTTTGTGCGTAATGTGTGTAAAAATTTTGATCCACTCTTTAAGCTAATTAGAGCAAGTTGAATAAATTAAAACTCATTCATCATTTGATATGGCAAAGATACGAGTTAGATTTGGAAGAAATGAAATTGAAATTGACTCACGAGACTTTTATGTTGATAATGAGACAATAGGCGAAGTAATAGAGAATATTAGACAATGTATGGGTGATGCTATGAATGAAAGTCCGATAACGTCACTTCCAGATGCAGAGGTTTTTGAACCAGAATTTTCACAAGGTCAAGGGATTACATCTGATGTATTAACTGAAAAACTACGGATTATTGCGAATGAATCATTTTTCGATCAACCAAGAACTGTAGGAGAGGTTGTTGGTTCATTAATGGAACATGGATGGCATGCTAGCGCGCTAGATGTATCTGTTGCATTAACAAAAATGGCTTTTGGCAAAGAACTTTTGAAAAATTCACATGATGACAGAAGTTATTATTTTGCAAAAACAGCTATGGTTATGGAATAGAAGAAAAATTAAAGTTAAGTTTCCTTCTAAATTGTAATAATACAACCATCAAAATACCAATAGCTAATGGTATAAAGAATGGAAATTCAGGAATAGCGGAAGTTCCAAGAATAACAACTGTTCCAGATTTTTTTGGATGTATAGTTAATAACACATTTTCTTCATCAGCTTCAATTTCATTGTTGAAAAGTTTATCATAACACTTTGCTGTTCCTTGAATAGTTATCTTATCTTGTCGTTCATTACATTCAGTAACATTCTGAGGAGAAATGAGTGGCGATTTGTCATTATTTTCAACAAAATAAACTTGGTAAGGGTTCCACAATAACTCAAGAGGAATTTTTAACGTTATTAATTGTGGATTCTCAGTTTCGAAACTAATTATTTTGTCTTCTTGAATAAAATTAAAATTGATTAGTTCATTTTGAGAAATTATTTCAACTGGGAATTTTTCTAATTCCCATTGAATATTTTTTATCAAAGGCTCCGCATTAATATAATATCCAAGCCTTACTCCACAACCATGACAACTCAAACCTTTTGCGCCACCAAGATCAGCATATCGATCATTCACATACACAAAATCAACTCCATCAGGTAGAAAGAATTTTGCAGTTCCATAAGTATAGAGATAATCCCAATACCAAATTCCATTTACAAATTCAAGTGTATCATCAAGATCATATTCAACCATCACTGGTGATAATGTGAATATTTGAACTCCTCCAGTATCACCGTAACCTGCTATACCAAATTCTACTTCTTCACCACTTCTACTATCGTATACTTCAACATTGGAAGCTGTTCCTTTAACAAATTCTACAAATCGTACAGATGTATCATGTTCAACATCATGTGTGACATGAACATGACCATCAGCAGAAATTTTTATCAATACGGTTTGTTCTGGAATTTTTCCAAACATTTCCTGATTAGATTCCATTGATTGGGCAAACGCGCTAGGTATTATGAAAATTAGAAACAATACAGAAAGAATGTAAAGTGATTTCAAGTTTATTAATCTGAGATTGTGACTTTAATTATCTTTGCTTCTTCTTGATTAGGGCAATCATTACCATCTCTTGGCAGATTAACAATCTTGTCAGCTACATCCATTCCCTCAACCACTTCTCCAAATACAGTGTATTGTTTATCAAGAAATGTACTATCCGATGTAACAATGAAAAATTGTGATCCTCCACTATCAGGGTCTTGGGATCTTGCCATTGATACTATACCACGATGATGTGAGCGAGAACTAAACTCGGCCTTTATTGAATATCCAGGACCACCCATTCCCCATTGACCTTTCATGTTTGGATCTTTTGTATTAGGATCTCCACCTTGAATCATAAATCCAGGAATAACTCTATGAAATAATGTCCCATCATAGAATTTATCATTTGCAAGTTTTGTGAAATTTCTAACATGTTCAGGGGCTAAATCAGGTAGAAATGAAATTTGAATATTTCCAAAATTCGTTTCAATTACTGCATTTGTCATTTTCGAAAGTTTTTGATATTGACATAAGAATCTTCGTTTTATAAAATAGGTAATTAATTAGTGCCAACCTTTTTCTTTAACAATTTCTCATACTTTATTATTCATTATAAAAATATTTTTAAAAAAATTATTTTTGATAATCTTATATAGAGCAAGACAAATCAAATTTTGTGAATCGTACAAATCAAAGTACAGTTATCAAAGCAGCAATTAATTCTTATATTGATAACGGAATAAAAGATAAGCAGGATCTCTATACAAAAGTGGTTGATGAATTAGGCGTTCCAAGACCAACTGTACGTAGGGTAGCACGTGATTTAAGAAACGAATTACTTGAAAAAATCCAAATTCTTCAGTCTGAATCCAAAACTAACACTACAACTATTAGTGAACAATAATCATTTTCTAAAACTACCATTACCATTATATTCTAGAATTTAGATTTTTACGCATGGGATACGTCAAAAATCATCTGGCAACATTAGTTTGTGCTATTTTTGCAGTGGTTCTAACGGCTTTGTGGTTTATTTTACCTCCTACATTAGGTTGCCCTTCTGATTCACCACATTGTACTGGTGTGGATATGATCTTTACTATGGCGGTAGCAATTATGTGGTTTTTGGTATTCATAACTTGGGTAGCCCAAAAAGCTGCAGATTATAATCATGGTGATACGCATCATACTGTCAGTAATACTGTATACACATCTGATGGTAAAAAAAAAATTCAGAGTTAGAAGAGAATAATATCAAACAAGAAGAAAACATCATTGTTGAAAAAATTCAAGATACACTTACACGTGAGAATGAACAGGAAAAGGAGGATCTTAGGCGTAAGATTGCAAAAACTAAGAATGAAATATCTTCAATAAAACTACAAAAGAAAGAAAAACTAACAAAAACTAGTAAACAAAAGTAATTTTAGCAAAACTCACACTTGTGACTATCATCATGATTCTTTTTACAACTTGGACAATTAACTGCACCACCAAAATGGCATTCACAATCACATTTTTGCATTATTAAGATTATTTTTTGAACTATTTTAGTTTAATTTTGTCGCTAGTGTCAAAGTTTGATCAACTAATTCTCTTAATCTTTTCTTGACATCGTCATTTGTTATTTCATTATTTTCAATTGTATCAGCAGTCACAAAAGCAGGTCTAGGATTAGTTATTACTTTGAAATAAGACATTAGTTGCGTTAACAATGTCTGTACATCAGTAAAGCCAATATTTCCTGATGCTAGAATTACAAGACCTGCTACTTTACCTTCCGTCTTTTTATAATCAATATACTCAAACATATTTTTTAATGCAGAACTGAAAAATGAATTGTAGATTGGTGTTCCAACAAACCAAACATCCGCTTCCATAATGTTTTGAGCTGCCATTTTTGTAGAATCACTATAATTTTCTTTT
>CACLNC010000011.1 GCA_902608175.1 uncultured marine group I thaumarchaeote
GCAAAATTAATTTATAAATTATATGCGGGAAAATCAATAATGCCGCAAAAATTTGTAGTGAAAACGCAAAATTACCTAATACTGTAAAACTAAGAATCATTGGAATTATAATTTTATCAATCTGATTTCTGAGAATTACCGTTAAACCAAAAAGATAATTTGAAACTAAAAATTCTTTTCGTGGCTTTAAGAGTTCAAAATTAATAGCAGAGTCCTTTAATCCCTTGTATGATCTGATTATATATCCTGAATATGAAATTGCTATTGCAAAAATTATTCCATCCACTCCAAATAAATAGAAAAAACCAATTCCAAGTCCAACGGTTAATCCCTTTTGTAACAGTACGTATCTTGAATAAGATGAAAAATGCTTTCTTCCCAGAATATCACCAATTGCTAGGGTATTGATGACGTAACCTAGAACCACTAATCCAGGTTCAATCTTGTAAAATAAAATCATAATAATTGCTGATGCAGCAAATGAAATGCATAATGAAATAAAATAAAGTGTTGATTGTATCTTTAGTTTTTTTGCTACTGCAATAATGATTGAATTTTCATGTGCAAATAATGCAATTGCTGATGCAATGCTGGCAATACCTAAAATATAAAATATTTCTCCGTATTGTTCTGGTTCAATTAGTGTAGCGATATAAAACCAAAAGAGTGCAGTACCTCCGGTGCCAATGATATCTGCAACACCTATTGAAGTAATATTCTTGAATTTCTCTGGTATTTCCAATCTGATTTTCCCCTCGTTTTCTTCCTTTTGATGTTTACTAACAATTTTACAAATTTTATATGAGAAGTGATAAATTTTATTACATTAATCACATCTTATCTAGATAGATACAAATTTACTCTTCTAAATAACCAATCTTAAAGTAAGGACTGTTATCAAATTTTTCTTTTTCCAGAAATCCTCTATAATCAAATGCACTTGACTCTTAATCCGGTTGTCATAGGTTCGAATCTCACTAATCCCGTATAAAATTTGGATTATCCTACACAATATTCTTATTCCTTTTTTCAAATATTTGTTTATGAGTATTGAAACAAAAAATATAATCTCCGAATTCATTCAAAAAAAAAACTAGTAATTCTAATCTTAGTTTCATTTCTAGCTATACAAAATCTCATCTTCCAAGTAACTTTTAGATTAAATTTTCCATACAGTGTTGATTTTCAAGATGTTTTTGTACCTATGTATGATTTTATTGTAAAAGGTGAATTCACATTTCTCGTTAACAAAGGAATTCATGTAATGTTATTTCCAAAACTAATCTCATTACCTAATTTCTATTTTAATTCATTTGATGTTGTAAATCTCACATATGTTTATTGGATCGTAATCTCTCTAACTGTTTTTATAACATATTTAATCATTAAACAGACTGATAGAAGATTAATTTGGACTATAATCCCAATTTCTGCTTTTCTTTATAGTCCATTGACAACTAGTGGATACTTTATGTTAGTAATGCTAGAATGGTATTTCCCCCTACTTGGAATTGTTTCAATAATTTATCTTTTAAATAAAAAAAACATTAAAACAAAAATTTTTACTTCTAGTATATTTTTAGCATTTTTTAGCACATTTTCTATAGTACTTGGTGTTGTTTCTTGGATTGCTGGTCTTGCTATACTGTTTAAATCAATTTCAGAAAAAAAATTTGAAAATAAAAAATGGATATTTCTATGGCTCACATCTGCTTCTCTAATTGGATTCTTTTACATGACATTAACTTCTGGAATGTCTGAACCTATACGTACTGACCTATTATTCTCATATACTGGATTTTCGTTTATTACAAATTTTATTTCAAGTTCATTTCGTTTAAAATATGAGTTTTTGATGATTCTAGTTGGTTCTTTCTCAATAATTTTATCAATTGTTTACGGTTGGTATTTTGTTAGAAAAGAATATCTTAAACAATATTTTCCTTGGTTTGTATTACTAGTCACCGCTTTTTCTGGTTCTATAATAACTGCGCTTGGGCGTATGCAACTTGATAATCATTTTGGTAATGAACCATATTATTCTACAATATCACAGCTTTTTCAAATAGGTTTGATTGTTCTTACTGGAAAATTAATTATAGAATTTAATATTAGTTCAACAAATTCTAAAAAGAAAATTATTACAATCATTCTAATTCTTCTTCTAATATCTCAAATGGTACTGTTAGTTCCTTCTTATTATTCAGGATGGCAAAGAGGTGAATACTACTCCCAAGAGAAGACTGATTTTGTAAATTGTTTTTCTTTATCTCCAAAAATTGATTGTTTAGATAAATATCACACTTATCCTGAAGACTATCTTCCTATGATTAATTATCTTATAGAAAATAAATTAAGCATATTTGATGATTCTGAAAAATTAAATGAAATTAAATCTCTTGAAAAATTTAGAACGTTAAAATCTCACTCTGACATATCAATTAAAAATAATTTTGAATCAATAAATGATGAATTTATTCAGAATAATAATCGTTATGATGTAACTCAAGAAGTAATTAAAATAAATGGATGGTTTGACATAAGCATTGATTCTGTACCTAAAAATTTATTCTTACTCATTGACGGAAAACCAATAATCGAAAATCATGATATGAAATTAACTCAAAACAAAAATCAGATTCCAAACTATACTACAGTTAATTGGTCTATCTTTTTCCTTTCTGGTTATATTGATTCAGGTTGTCATCCAGTTCAATTAGCAGGAATAATTGATGATGAAAAAATCTATCTTGAAAATGAACTTACTCTTTGTAAATAAGAATAATTTATCTTAACTAACTAAAATCAGCCATAAAAATCTCAAGCCAATTTTTATTGTTTTTCCAACTCCTGCTCCCGTTAACTTGGATCTCCCAATTCTACGATTAAATGTTATAGGTATTTCTATAATCTTCAAATCATTTTCTATTCCAAACATTGTTATGTATAATCCAATTCCAACTCCACCAACAGGTTTATCACTTCCTGGATAAGTTAACTCATTGATAATTTTCTCTAAAGCTTCTCTTTTCATTATTCTATAAACACAACCAACATCGGTTAAATTGATTATTCCCATATGATCTAAACTCAGATATTTTATTTGGATTAATTTTGCAAGTAAAAAATTTGCCCAAACAAAGAATCCACTATTCTGATTTCCTTTTTCTGATATCACTTGACTTTGATTCCACCTTTAACGTATTTTTTAGTCCATTTTAGCTTTCTTGGATCACGTTTTAATTCTCTCATATTTTTTTTACATTTGGCAGAGCAAAACCAGAAAACAGTTCCATCATTTTTAACTAACATTGTACCAGAACCTTTTGCTACTGGTCTATCACAAAAACTGCAAGGTTTTACGAGAAGACTCATAAAATCACTATCTTATTTTTTTAGCTTCCCTTTCAGTTTCTCGGAGAAGCAAAATATCATTTAATCTAACAGAACCTTTTACGTTTCTTGTAAGAACACGTCCCTTATCTTTTCCTTCTAAAACCTTAACTCTTACCTGAATAACTTCACCAGCTATTCCTGTTCTTCCTACTATTTGGATTATTTGAGAAGGTGATAATTGTTTAGTATCTTGTGTTGCACTCATTGTTCAGAATTACCACCCTTAATTTTTTCCATTGATGCAACAACTTCATCAACAATGTGTTTAGCATCACCAGCATCTAAAATTGCTGCTGCGGCTGAGGTAACATCAATACCTAATGCTTTACCTAATTCTTGTTTATTTGGAACAAAAGCATAAGCTGCTTTTTGTTCATCACATATTATTGGAAGATGTGCTACCACTTCTGGTGGTTCTACATCTTCCGCAATTACAATTAATTTACTGATACCACGTTCAATTGCTTTAGTTGCCTCATTTGTTCCCCTTTTCACTTTTCCTGATTCTACAGCAACTCGTACGGCTTCCAAAATTGGTGCCACAAGATCTGGTGGAGTTTCAAATTTTACATAGTATGCTTTACTCATTTGCATCACCCATTGGGATCATCTTCATTCTAAAAATGACTTTAAATCGTTTTAAAAGTGTTAGCTGGAAACTATTCGTTTGATTTTTTCGATGTATTTTGTAATTAGTAGATCGAGGTTTGTTTCTGAATCAGATTCTCCATAGATTCTAATAATTGGTTCTGTTCCACTAGGTCTCACCATTATCCAATTTTTTGGGTCGATTACAACTTTTAGACCATCTGTCGTATCAGAGTTTGGAAATTCTTCTAAAAGATGAGAAATTATCTTATCAATATCGCCCTTTGAACATGAAATTTTATCTTTGGCAGTAAAAGATGGTGGTAAATGTCCAATTTCTTGAGATACTGTATTATCTGTATTTGCAAGAAGATCAAGCATTAATCCTAACGTCATACCACCATCACGTACATAGTTATGCCTTCCATACATAAAACCGCCATTTTCTTCAAATCCCACAAGTGCCTCTTCTGAAACCATTTTTCTTGAAACTTCTACGCTTCCAACTTTTGTACGAATAAGAGTTGAATTGTTTTGTTGGACAATTTCATTGATTGAATTTCCGGAATTGAGACATGTTACAACTTTTGATTTAGGATTATTATTTAGTAAGTAATTAGTTAACAGCAGTGCTGACTGATCACCTGATAATACTTTCCCTGTATTATCACAAAAAATACTTCTATCTCCATCACCATCAAATGCAATTCCAATGTTTGCATTATTCTCTATTATAGTATTTGATAATTCCTGAAGATTGTTTGGGGTTGGTTCAGAGCCTCTTCCAGGAAAACTACCATCAATTTTCTCATTTATAGTTATAATTTCACATCCTAATTCTTTACAAAGTTTTGGAGCAGTAACTGATTGTACGCCATTACCAAGATCAAGCACAACTTTGAATTTGCGTGATTTTATTTTAGAAATATTCACTTGAGATAAAATTCCATTGATGTATGATTCTACAGACCTAGAATCATCTTTTGTTAAGCCCCAATTTGTATTTCCATTGTTCCATTTCTTTTGAAAATAAATATTCTCAATTATTTCTTCATCCTCTCGAGAAATTTCAACGCCATCATTTGCTACTGGTTTTATCCCGTTATATTCAGGAGGATTATGTGAAGCAGTAATCATTATTCCACCATCATATCCAAGTTTCTTTACTGCAAATTCTAAACAAGGAGTAGGAACTAAACCAGCAACATCACAATCAAGACCAATAAAATTTAGTGCGGAACAAACTGTTTTTACTATTACTGGGCTAGAATCACGTCCATCATAACCTACAAGGATTTTTCCATGCTGAAAATAAGTTGCGATAGATGATACAAGATCATGAATAAATTCTAAATTGAAATCTTCAGTGAATATTCCCCTCACGCCGTTTGTTCCAAACAATTTTCCCATGTAATATTAATTCAATAGCGATAAATTTGACCGTTGCTGCACAATGTTTGCGGGAGTCGCCCAGCCTGGTCAAAGGCGCAGGGCTTAGGACCCTGTCTCTTAGGAGTTCGTGGGTTCGAATCCCACCTCCCGCACCATCGTATTTTTTTTATCAAAAAAACTAAGAATATAAGTAATCAAAGATCAATCTCGCCATTGAAAAAAACATTAGTTGGAATCACAGTAGTAGGAAAAGATAAAGAAGGTATTGTTGCCAATTTTACCAATTTTGTATTTGAAAAGAATGGTAATCTAGAAAAAGTGAATCAAAATGTAGTGAAAAATCTATTTGGTATGTATCTAGAGGTATCATTTCCAAAAAAAATTAATGTTAAAACATTTGATTCTGATGTACTGAAACTTGGTAAAAAACTAAGAATGGAGGTAAATACTCATCATGAAACAAAGTCTGAAAAAAACATTGCAATTTTTGTAACAAAAGAGCCACATTGTCTTGATGCACTTTTACGTGCTAAATCTAAAAAAGAAATTAAAGGAAACATCTCTGTTATAATTGGAACTGAAAAAATATTATCATCAAAGGTAAAAAAAGCAAAAATTCCATTTGTGCTTGTTAATGAAAAGAATCAAGCAAAAGCTGAAATGAAAATTCTTAAAATATGCCAGAAATATAATGTTGATTTGATTGCTCTTGCAAGATATATGAGAATTCTATCACCAAATTTTGTTTGGAGATACCCAAACCGTATTATTAATATTCATCCATCAGTTCTTCCAGCTTTTCCAGGTGCATTAGCATATGAGCAAGCATTTGAAAGAGGCACAAAAATTGTTGGTGTTACATCACATTATGTTACAGAAAATTTAGATCAAGGACCTATAATTTTTCAGGATTCTTTTAAGGTTAATCCTGATGATACGTTAGAATCTATAAAAAAACAGGGACAAAAATTAGAATCCACCATACTTCTTAAGGCAGTAAAAATGCACTTGGATAACAAATTAGAGGTTAGGTGGAGAAAAGTCCACATCAAAACTAAGTGATTGAATGATTATTAGAGATCAATTTGATCCTGTACTAAGAAAAGAGATTAGTAAGAAAAAACATATTGCAGTTATTCCTGTAGGCTCAATCGAACAGCATGGTCCACACTTACCTGTTTCTACAGACTCTGATATTGTATCTGAAATAGCATCCCAGATATGCAAGAAATGTGATTTTTTATTATTACCAACAATTACTTATGGTGTATCCTTTGAGCATTTTCCATTTTTCAATCTAAGCATAAAAAAATCTAGTCTCACTTTAATTTTGGAAGATTTGTGTGTCTCATTATTTGATAATCATATAGACAGAGTCATTATTCTAAATGGACATCATGGTAATTTGGAAGGACTAAAAAGATTTGAGAAAAGGATTAATAAAAAACTGAAAAAATCTAAAGTTTCAATTTTTTCATATTGGCATTATCTTGAACAGGATTTTGATCATGCTGGCTTTGTTGAAACATCGTTAATGTTAGCAATTTCAAATAATGTAAAAATGAATAAAGCCAAAAAGGGTCTTATAACTAAAAACCTGAATAAAAAACAGATTTCTAGAATAAACAAAATTGCTTTAAAATCATTCCCAAAAGCAACAAAAAATGGTGTCTGGGGTGACCCATTAACAGCAACAAAACGTGATGGAATGAAAATTCTTAGTGAAATTGTTCATAATCTATCAAAAGTCTGTCAAACTTGACTTACTGAATAAAGTCGAAAATTATACCAGTGAATGTTTAATATACACCATCTAATGATTGGCAATAAGTGTAAAAAATGTCCGTAGATATGGCAGTAAAAGTATTGGATGAAAGTATCAACAAGGTAGTCCTGATTAAGCTCAAAGGCGATAAAACCATCAGGGGTAACTTGCATGGCTTTGACCAACACATGAACCTGCTACTCGACCAATCAGAAGAGATCCGTTCTGAAGGCGATTCACTAACTCTTGGAACCATCGTAGTTCGTGGAGATAACGTAATCATGATATCTCCTCCACCAAAAGAGGCCTAAAAATGGTAAAAGGCACAACTTCAATGGGAGGTTTTACTAGGAAAAAACCTCACATTAGATGTAGACGTTGTGGCAAAAATGCTTACCATGCTAGACATAAAAGATGTGCGAGCTGTGGTTTTCCCGACTCAAAAATTCGAAAATATTCTTGGATCAAATGGTATGCATAAATGCAAGAAATTGCAATTTTAATTAGTACAGTTGCTGGTACATGTACTGCTGCAGCTATAAGAAAATATCGTATAAACAAAATCAAAACTCCTACTATTATTGGTGCTAATACTCACATCAAAAATCAGATGGATACACTACAAGTTGAAAAGCAAGTTCTAACTAAATCAATCTCAAGACTTTACCAAGATGATGTTGGTTTAACACCAATCCAACGTGATAGAGTGTTACTAAAATATCAACATAGATTAGCAATAATTCTTTCAAGAATTGAGAAACTTGAACAAGTTAGTAAACATCCAGACCTTGGACCACTTGGTGATGGTCTAGTTACATTGATGGACCAAAAACTATCACAATTAGATCAAAGATTGTATGAATTAACAACCAAAATCAAAGTATCTGATAATACAAATCCAAAATTTAAATCACAATTAGATACAATTATTGGCAAACCAAGTAACTTTGGTCAAGATAACCAACAAAATCTAAAGGAGAAAATTGAAATATCTACACTCACAACAGTTCCAAAAATGCGTACTGGAGAACAAAAAAGTACAAAGATTGACGCCATGTTAGAAGAACTAAAAAAAGATGTTATTACACCACCAAAACATGTTATTACACCACCAAAACATGAAGATATACAACAAAGACCAATTGTAAAAGAAATTAGAGAAGAAATTGTACAAAAACCTGAAATTATAATATCAAGTACACCTACAATTTCTAAGCCTGAAACTATTACTACAAATGAAGAAGTAAAACCTCAACCAATACAACTACCAAAGGACATAGAGATTGATGAAAAAGATGATGATGATGATGATCTTACTAAGATAAAAGATAAGATTATGAAAACATTGGAAAGTCTAGATCAAACAGAGGTTGATTAATTGTCATATGATGATGCCATAAAGGCATTATCCAAAGATGCATTAAAACTAGTAAAAAACAATCAGATTGTTGGACTAGGAAGTGGAAGGGCTGCAACAGCACTTGTCAAATCATTGTCTTCATACGTAAGTAAAAAAAAAATTAACATCAAATGCATACCAACATCGGCCCAAATCAAAATGGTTGCTGAAAAAGGGAAATTACATCTTATAGAAGCAGATCAAATAAATAAGATCGACATTGTTTTCGATGGTGCAGATCAAATTGACAAACAAAAGAATTTGATAAAAGGTGGTGGTGGTGCATTACTAAGAGAAAATATTTTGATTAGTGCAGCAAAAAAAGTTGTAATTATGGCAGATAGCTCAAAATTTGTTACCAATTTCAATAGAACTGTTCCAGTTGAAGTTCATCCACTAGCTAGAAATACCGCTTCAAAAGATATAACAAAAATAAACGGTAAACCAAAAATTCGAATACTTGATAGAGGTTATCCATTAATTACTGAAAATGGTAACATTATACTAGATTGTGATTTTGGTACAATAAAAAATCCAAAACTTTTACGTGAAAAAATTATTGGAATTGCTGGAGTTATGGAAGTTGGTATCTTCACTCGGAAACCTGATATAATTTACAAAGCAAAATCAAACGGAAAATTTGACATAATCAAATAGAATTACAATCCAGCTTTTCTTATTACATCATCGTCTTTTTTATTTACTCAATTATTAGTTCGTGGGACAAGTTTACCATGTCCCTTTTTACCAATCACTTCAAAATCTTCAGAAATTATCTCACCACGAACTAATGTTTTAACAGGCCAACCTTTCAATTTCCATCCTTCATAGACAAGATAATCAGAAAATCCACCAAAAAGTTCGTTGGTTACTTTCTGTTCTTTTTTCAGATCAATCATGGTGATATCTGCATCAGTATTAGCATCAAATGTGCCTTTTTGTGGGTACATACCAAATATTTTGGCCGCATTTACACTTGTTAGGTTTACCAGTTGAGAAATTGTTATCCTATCTTTATTCACACCTTCACTAAGTAATAGTGGTAGAAGCGTACCAATTCCAGGAAAGCCAGCAAGTGCATCCCATACACTATCTCCATCAAGTTTGAGTTTTAGCTGATTTGCAACATGATCAGTTCCAATCGTATCAATCTGATTTTGATTTATTGCATTCCAGACTGAGCTTACATCATTTTGGCTCCTAATCGGTGGCATTACTTTAGCTAAATACCCTTCTTGCTTTTCATATGATAATGTAAGATATTGTGGGCATGTTTCTACAAAAATTTTTGTTCCATTTTTTCTTTCTTCAGAAATTTGTTCTAATGCACGTGCAGAACCAATATGAACAAAATATAGAATACAGTTAGAATCTCTAGCAAATTTTGATATGATTCTGATTGATTTTACTTCGGACTCGGAAGATCTACTTTGAGACCAAGCTGAAAGTCCATCTAAATTTTTTTCCTTTGCCTTTTTTATTCCACATCCACATTCCTCATAATCTTCTGCATGAACCAAAACTGGACAGCCTAGAGAAGCAGCTTTTTGTACAACCTGCTGAATGATTTCAGAATTTACTTCAACGCGTTCCTCTTGTAATTTATTCTCTCCTGGATTCATATCCATGTAAACATGGCCAACTTCACCACCCAAATTCATGTATAACTTAAAAGATGTTATTCCGTTTTCAATACAATATTCCATTTCTTTTATGTGCACTGCATTAAAGATCGAAGCATGAATTGCATAATCAATATGATGATTATCTGAACTAGCCTGAAGATGCTGCGTTAAATTTTGTGAATATGATTTACCTAATCTAAGCATCCTCATCATTGTGGTTACCCCACCAATCGCAGCTGCATGTGATTCAGTTCTTGCTGCCTCATCAATTGGAGAATAAACGCCATAATGAACATGTGTATCTATTACTCCTGGAATGGAAACTAAACCATTCCCATTTATTTTATTATCACATGATGGTACATCATTAGTAAAACCCACAATTTTACCGTCGTCAATAATGATATTTCGATCAATTATCTCATTAGGTAAAACGACATGAGAATCTACTATGACTGAATCATACGTCATTAATTTTCTTGAGTTTCTCTCGCTATTATTAGTTAAGAAAATGAATAAAAACAGACTTGATTGTGATAAATGGAGGGCCGGTAGTTTAGTGGTAGAATATCGCGTTCGCAATGCGGAGGTCGGGGGTTCAATTCCCTTCCGGTCCACTAGAAATAATTATACAGTCCATACAAACATCAAAGTCAATGAAAGTCTTCAATGGTAAAAATGCCGCTAATGACTATATGTCAAGCCATACACTAGCATTTTCAACACCAGAACTTACTCTAATGAGATTTTCTTTTTGGTTGGCTGACATGGTTCCAGACCCAAATGATAAAGAAAATACTGTTCCAAGAATAATGACATTTGTTGAAGAGAAGGACTTTGAGCCAGTAAATATTATTGATGACGATAAATATGAACCATCTGGGGCTGTCTTACAATCTACTGCAGTATATGGTAATGCATCAGGTGGTGAAGGTGCAGATGGCCTGTTTTGCTCCGAATGTGGAATAAAGAATTCTTCCACAGCTAAATTTTGTAAAGACTGTGGAACTAACTTAAATTAAAAATTAAGTCTTAGTACCACATTTTGTACAAAACTTTGCATTAGGTCGTAATGTATTACCACAAGATGTGCAACTAGACCCACCTGAACTTCTTGCAATTAGTGATGGATCAGGTGATGGTAAAGTTCCTGGATCACTAAATCCTTGTTGTGCAGATACAACCGAAGGTGGAGCACCTACAGGATTATCTGATGTACCGGTTCGTTGTGGAGGTTGCATTCCCATACCACTCATCGTTCCTGGTGAACCCATACCTGGCATTAACCCAGGTGACTGTGTACCACCAGGTGCAGCCCCTCCTGCTATTTTGTCCATGCCTTTTTTCATCTCAAAAATTACTTTGATTGCTAAAAACTCCAATGCAGAGTAAGCTACAATATAATCTCCTAACTTTTCAAAAAATTCTTTATCAGAAAGTTTTCCAGATTTGTAAAGCTTGTTTGTATCAAGAAAAGTTTCGTAGTATCCTTGTGATTCATCAAACAGAGCTTGTAGTTTATCTGTAAGAAGATTTAGTGTATCAACTTCTCCAAGTGACATATCAGGAGTCTGTTATTATCGATTATTAATATAGATCGAATTATAGTTAAGCCTAATTTTGTAATGCTCTGTCAATCATGTTTTTGTATGATTCTTTTGAAGCGGCACCAACCTGCTGAGCTGCAGGCTCACCATTCTTGAAAAGAATCAAGGTTGGAATACTAAATACATTGTATTTTTGTGCTATTGGACCAGCGTTGTCCACATTAACTTTAACAAAATTAACTTTCCCATCATAATCAGCAGCAAGCTCTTCTACTACAGGACCAACCATTCTACAAGGACCACACCATTCAGCCCAAAAATCAACAAATACTGGAACCGAAGATTCGATAACTTTGCTTTGCCATTCCTGTGGGTCTGAAATTTGTGTTATTCCCATTTTAACAATGAAATTTCCTAATCACATACGTAAATATGTTAAGATTGATTCAAGATCATATTCTATACAGAGTTATTATATAATTGAAAAATTATTAAGTGGTTAATTTAGTATCTTGCAATTATGAGTTCTGAAATTAGACCTAAAAAACTAAGAGGTTCAGGAGGATTTGTGGTTGCAAAACTTACTGATGAACAACAAACTAAAGGAAATTTAGGTGGACCAGATCTATTCTTGGCACCAATTGGTAGACTAGATCCTTCACTGATAACAAAATATTCGTGTAACACTTGTGAAAAAGAATTTGATGGTAGCCCAGAAATTGACTATGAAAGTCCAAATGAGGAGGTAGCTGAAAATTTAATTTTAATTGAACGTGGTCAATACAAATGTCTAGAATGTGGTTCAACCATTGCAGAATATAGAGAATTTAAAAAAGGAGATGAACAAACCGAAGTTGGAAATGCAAGATCGTTAGAACAAGAAATACCACAAGCTCAAACTCAAGTCAAGGATGATATTATATTAGATACGAAACCTGTTGATGCTACATTTAGCTCAATATCAGGTAAAGATGTTTTTGATGATAACGCTAAGAGGATTGGAATAGCAAAACAAGTTGGTGTTGATTCACAAAATTCTGTTGTTCTTGTAGTTACAACAATTGAAGGAGATGATATTACAATAAAATGGGAACAAATCAAAAAAATTGGTGAGATAGTTTTACTTGGTAATTCAAATACAGTTAATCAACAGAGCTCATCTGGTACAAATTGTCCAAACTGTAATTTTTCTAATAGTCCTGACTCTAAATTTTGTGAGAGTTGTGGATCAAAGATTTAGGTTCAAAATCAGGCAAGATTTATCTTACTAAATAAGAAACAAAATTTACTTTGGCATCTAAAAAAACTCCTAAAAGTTTAATCAAAGATGCCATCATCATCGGAATTGGAATTTTGATCATATGGGTAGGAATACAGGTGATATTTGGAACGTCTAACCCATTTTATGTTGTTTCAAGTGGTAGTATGATTCCAGAATTACTAGTCTATGATGTTATAGTTGTAAAAGGCAACATTGAGTTTGAGGAAATAGAAAAAGGAGATATCATTGTATTTTATGCACCAGCAAAATATGATCGTGGTATAGAACGTGTAATTGTTCATAGAGTTAATACCATTCTAGATGAGGACCCAAGAATAATACAAACAAAAGGTGATGCCAATCCAAGATCAATTGCTGGAACAGATTATCCTATAACTGAAAAAGAGTATCTAGGAAAAGTGGAGTATGTAGTTCCTCAAATTGGCTATATCACTCAAATTTTACAGCCTCCAATCAACTATATCATAATTGCAATAATTATTGGTGCAATGGTTGCAAAACAAGTTATGAATTCTAGAAAATCTGTCACGTTTGCTGATAAAATTGAACCTTCAGATATTGCATCAGAAAAAACTGATGAGACTAGCACAAAAGAACAAACTGACAATGATAGTGTTGGGTCTAATATCCGAATTGATGAGTCATTCTCAACTGATGATAAAGTATTGGATGAAAAAAAGTCAATTGATGAAGAAAAAGAGTAGTTCTTTATTCGTTAGTATTATCTAACTTGAAAACTCGTTTAAAGTAATCAGAATGCTCTGGTGTTTCGTCAGGATCCTCTTTAACTTTAGCAAGATTTTTTGCAAGTTTTTTCTTGTAACCAAGCTGCATCTGTCGTGCAATCTGTATTCTTTGAGCCTGTGGAGAACCAGCACCATGCATTGATTCAGTAAGGTAGCCGACGGCATTTCTACCCATAGTCATGTTTTCAATTAATCTTAAAATCCTCATTCTATTTTCAACGTCAACGCCTTTCTTACCTTTCAAATATTTTTTGAGAAGTGGTCCAGTTTCAGGATTTCGAAATTCAGCTTCTGATGGTAATGTAACCATTATTCCTCCTGCAATATCTTGTGCTAATCTTGCAAGTTCATATGGGAAACGCGTAACATTATGTTTACAGACGTTTGCTAACACATCATCATTTAACCATACACCAGATTCCATCTTATGAGATTGATATGATGATGCAATTCCTGCAGCATAGATTGTTTCGTTTAGATGAGTCATTTCAATTAATTTATCTTTGATGTGAGAAACCTTTGGTACTCCATTATAATCTGCAATTGATGCAGCTGCACCAGTCAAAACATCACCCAGACCAGTCTTACAAACATAGCTTCGTCTGTGATAACAAGTGAATCTCTCAACTAACATTGAAGCAAATTCATATTCTCCATCCATAAGGATCAACTCGTTAGGAATGAATGCTCTGTCAAAAATCACCATTGCTTCTTGACCACCATATTCAGAGTTTCCCTGATCTATATCTCCAGGTTCCATACTTCGAGTATCACAAGACTGTCTACCATAGATGTAAGTAATTCCAGGTGCATCAACTGGAATTGCACCAACAATAGCATATTCTTTATCAGCTTCAAGCAATCTCATTGTTGGCATAACAAGCATCCAATGAGAATTAATACAACCAGTTTGGTGAGCTTTTGCACCAGAGATGTAAACGCCCTTATCGTCTCGATCTACAATACGAACAAACATGTCAGGATCTTCTTGCTCATGTGGTGCAAGACTTCTATCACCTTTAACATCAGTCATAGCACCACCAATTACAAGATTTTCATGTTGAACCATTTTGATAAATTCTAATAATCGTTCATGATATTTTGTACCGTGTTTTTTATCAATTTCAAATGTAGTAGAATGAAGTGAGTTTAATGCATCCATACCAACACATCTTTGAAAACATGTACCAGTAAGTTGACCAAGTTTTCTTTGCATTTTATTTTGCAAAACTAAGTCATGTGCACTTTCAGCAATATGTAGAAAACGATTTACACGTTCGCCTGAAATTGATGATTTTGGAAATGCTAAATCTTCTTCTTCCACAGCCAAATCATAAGTTTTAGCAACTGCATTTATTGAAGGACGAATCAATGGGTGATCAACAGGTTCTTTGACAAGTTCACCAAACAAGTAAACTTTGACGTTACGACCTCGAAGGCTCTCAATATATTCTTCACCAGTTCGTATTGGTTTTACTGTTCTTTGCATATCCTTTACATGTTTTTAGACAATAAAAATTTTATATCTTTTCTAGTCATAGCTTTACCTAATATTAGATGCCAATTCTTACATCAAGTATCTTACAGCCTTGATCTTGTTCCATAACTAATACAGGATTCATATCTAATTCCTTAATCTCCGTAAAGTCAGTTACAAGCTGTGATAGTCTTTGAATGCATTCTGCAAGTTTCTTGATATCAGATGGTTTTTCTCCTCTAACTCCGTCTAACAATTTTTTAGTTTTAATTGAAGAGATCATATCATTTGCTTCTTGATCAGTTAATGGTGCAAGTCTAAATGTTACATCTTTTAAAATTTCAACATAAATTCCACCCATACCAAGCATTACTACAGGACCCATACCAGGTTCAAGTTTTGAACCAATGATCATCTCTTTTCCACCTTTAACCATTTCAACAATCAAAACCCCTTTAATCTCTGCATTACTATCATATTTTTTTGCATTCTCCATAATTGTTTTAAATCCATTACGAACTTCATCGTCGTTTATCAAATTCACTTTAACTCCACCAGCATCTGATTTGTGTACAATTTGTGGTGATGCAATTTTCATCACTATTGGATATCCAACCTTATTTGCAGCATCAACGGCTTCATCCTCTGTAGCTGCAAGAGCACTATTTGGAAGAGGAAACCCATATGCATCTAAAATTTCTCTTCCCTCATCTTCAAGAAGATTTGTTCTTCCTTCAGATTTTACTTTATCAAATACACTTCTAGCTTTATTCTTATCAACTTCAAATTTGGTTATACTTCCATCTGGTGATTTGATCCAATCAACAAAACGAAGCATTGCATCAAGTGCACGGATAGAACCTTCGGCATATGTATAATATGGAACGTCTCCAGCAGCAAGAATTTCTCTATTTGTTATTCCTTCATCTAAACCCATTAAACTTGCAAGCATTGTTTTTTTATATTTTTTTGACATCTTTACAATAACTTCCGCAAGTTTATCATAATCTAGTGTTGCAGAAGGTGTACACATTGAAATTACAGAACCAACATTCTTGTGTTGTAAAACTTCATTCAATACATTTTCAAATCTATTAAAGTCAGCATCACCCACAATGTCAACTGGATTTCTAGAACTTCCCCATGGAGGAATTACCGCATCAATTTTTGATCGAATCTCTTCAATCTTTGCCATTTTAATTCCAAGTTTGGAACATGAATCAGTTGAAATTATTGCTGGTCCACCAGCATTTGAAACAATTACAAGATCACCATCTAATGGAAGTGGTTGTTTAGAAAATGCTGTAGCGTAATCAAACAATTCTTCCATAGTATCAACTCGAATTGCACCAGATTGTCTTAGTAATGCATCATAGATTTCATCTGAACCCATTAATGCACCAGTGTGAGACATTGCTGCTTTTGCACCTTCAGGGCTTCTACCAGATTTCAAAACTAATACTGGTTTTTTTATTGTATTCTTTTTTGTAATCTGCTTACAAACTTTAAGAAATTCTTGTCCGTTACCCATATCTTCAAGATACATTACAATAACTTTTGTCTGCTCATGATCTGCTAACATTTTTAAAATATCAATTTCTGTCATATCTGCTTTATTTCCCATACTAATAACCGCAGAAAATCCAATCCCTTGTGCACTTGCATCCTCAACTAAAGCTGCACATATTGCACCACTTTGTGAAACGAGTGCAATTTGACCAGATTTTGGAGTGATTTTAAGAAAAGTTGAATTCATCATTGTTTGTGGATCAAGATTCATTACACCAAGACAATTTGGTCCAATAATTCGTATATTGTATTTTTTTGAAATATCCTTCAATTGTTGTTCAAGTTTTTTACCCTCATCATCTACTTCCTTAAAACCAGCAGTAATTACAACCGCGCCCTGGATTTTCTTTTTTCCACATTCTTCTAATACAATAGGAACTACAGTATTTTTTGTTATGATAACAGCTAAATCAATTTCATTTGGAACGTCTAGAACAGTTTTGTATGCTTTTTGATTAAATACTTTGTCTCTTGATGGACTAATTGGATAAACTGTGCCTTTGTATCCTTTCATTATATTAGAAGTAATTGCACGACCAACACTACCTTCTTTGTCAGATGCACCAATCACAGCAATAGATTTTGGGGAAAGAAAAACTGATTCAGTCATTATGATAAACTTGCTCAAACAATTTTCTATAATTAAGTTTATTCATAATTAACTGCCTAACATTTTTCCAGCCAAATTTTCCTTTCTTGGTACCCACTGAATTTTTAGGTTTGAAAATTTAGCCATTATAGCCCAAGCCTCACGTGCAAAAATACGTAATTGTTCATTATTTATTGCAAATTCATGATTGAGTTGATTGACTGTGTTTTTTGAATCACTAAAAATTATAATCTCATCACTTGAAGTTTCAAATTTTTTTAATGCCGAGATTATTGCAAGATATTCTGCCTGATTATTTGTTAGATCAGGTTTATTTTCGTAATAAGATTCTCCTGTATCTTTAACAAAATATCCATATCCAGAATTACTACCGCCAGAACCATCAACATAGACGCTAATTGCCATGTCTAATTTTCAAATTCTGTTCCAAAGAATTTATGTTCAACAGATATAGTATCAGGCTTATTTTTATCAAATGCTTTACTAGCTATTGCCAGACATTTAGAATTATTTTGAATCGTTTTAAAGATGTGAAATATTCCAGATGGTACAAATAATGCTGAACGAAATTCATCATTCAGAAATGTAGTAAATGATTTTTTGTATGTAGAACTATTTTCTCTATCATCAATTAGAACAAATTTTGCTGACCCATCTAACATTATAAAAAATTCATCAATATGATGATGCTTATGGCTTGCTCGTATAGTTTGAGAATTAGGGATTTCAGTAAGATATACTTCTTGAGTTATATCAAAGTTAGGAGCATCATTTCTATTTTTACTAACCATTACAGATAATGAACCGCGTTCATCATGAAATTTTCCTATAGGAATAAGCTTGACATCTTTAAGTATAGGATCAAATTCGTAATCTATACGCATCAAGTTCAATTGTTCTTCTAGTGTTAACGGATTTACCGATATAATCGATTTCAATTTATTAAGATTCAGATTAACATTAAGTGGTCTTTGTATTCCAGAGTTTGATTTACTAATAACACCATGAATTAGATTATGGTTTAGACAGAATGCCATAGCAATTTTTTGTGCAAATTCAAATCTACTAATGTATGTTGAACCAGTGACGTGAAATATTCCATTAGCCTGTTTTAATATCAATTCAATTATCATTTCAGCAAGATTAACAGAATATGTTGGATGGCCAAATTGATCAGTTGCCACATTAAATATTCTATTTTGCTTTAATGAATTTATCACCTGCATTACAAAACTTTTAGAATTTGGATTAGTATCGTTAACCCATGCAGTACGTATAATTAGAAATTTTTCTAAAGTAGAAACAAGTTTTTCTCCTTCAAGCTTAGTTTTTCCATAATAATTTAGAGGATCTAAGGAGTCAGTTTCTTCAATTAGAGAATTTTTTCCAGAATAAACATAATCTGATGAGAGAAATATTAATTTTGAATTAATTTTTTTACATTCTTCAACAATTTTTTTTACAGAGTCAACATTAGTTTTCCATGCAAGAGTTTTGTTTTCTTCACAGGTAAGTGGATGGATTAATGCTGCAGTCAAAATTACTATATGAGGTTGAATTTTGGAAAAAGTGTTTTCCATCATTACATAATCTGTAATATCTAACTTAGTCAATTGAGGAGTTTTTTGTGTATTATATGTACCAAAAACTTCAAAGTTTGATGAAAAATTATTTTTTATGATATTAATTAGAGTCAAACCAATTTTACTAGATCCTCCAATAATCAGAATTCTCTTTTTACTCATGACATAGCCCAATTCAATTTCACTTTTTTTGCGGTTTCTACATAATTCATTATCTGATCAACAGTAAGATCATACATCAATGATGATTTTTCATAGTATGATTTGTACCATGATATAGTTTCGTTAATTGTTTCATCAATATTATAGACACTTTTCCATTTAAGATTCATTTTTGCTTTAGTTGTATCTAATTTAAGATATTTTGATTCATGAGGTTGATTTAATTTTGAATTTGGAGCTGACCAAGTTCCACTCCCCCAGTTTTTGATAACTTTTTGAACAATTTCTTTTACGGTGACATGATTTTTTTTATCAGGTCCAAAGTTCCATGATTCGTTAAATTTTTTGGTTGATGAATTCATTTTAACTATCAACCATAAGATTCCAGATAATGGTTCAAGAACAAATTGCCACGGTCGTATAGATTTTTGATTTCTAACAAGAATTTTTTTCTTAGTATTTAATGCAAAAATAGAATCAGGAATAATACGATCTTTAGCCCAATCACCACCACCTAAGACATTTCCCGCTCGAATAGTAGATACTTTTTGTAGTGGTATTTTCTGATTAAAAAACGAGTTCCTATATGATGAAACAATAAGTTCTGATGCACCCTTACTAGAACTGTAAGGATCAAAGCCGCCCATTGCGTCTGTCTCCTTATGTGCTTTGGTGTTTATAGTATTCTCATAACTCTTATCACTAGTCATTATTATGCAGGATTTAGTATTATCAAGATTTCTAAGTGATTCTAATACATTAGCTGTTCCCATAATATTTGTCTCTAATGTATCAATAGGGTTTTCATATGAATTACGAACTAATGCTTGTGCTGCAAAATGAATTATGAAATCAGGATTTGATTTTTGCATTAATTTTTCCAGTGATTTTTGATTACGAATATCACCTATATGATGATTAATTCTTTTTTCAAGATTCAGAATTTTAAACATTGATGGTTTAGTTGGAGGAGGTTGAGAAAATCCAATTACCTTAGCTCCTAATAATTCCAACCATACCGCCATCCAACTACCTTGAAATCCAGTATGACCAGTTAAGAAAACAACCTTATTTTCAAAAACATTGTTAAAAATTTTTTTGATTTCCATTACCATATTTTCCAAGGCGCGTTTTTAGTATTCCATAGATTTTCTAGGTAGGTTTTATCTCTAAGTGTATCCATTGGATACCAAAATCCAGTATGTTTGAATGCTGTTAATTTTTTTTGTTGTGCAAGAGTTTCTAATGGTTTTTTTTCAAGTATTGTTGAATCACCATCTTTCAAATAATCAAAGAGATCAGGTTCAAAAACAAAGAACCCTCCATTAATCCAAGAAGATTCGCCAGTGTGTTTTTCATTAAATTCAGTTACATAATAATCAGACAAAGTTAATACACCAAATCTTTCTGGGGGATGAATAGCAGTTAGAGTTCCAAGAGATTTTTTTTCTTTATGAAATGAGATTAGTTCATGAATATTAACATCACTCAATCCATCACCATATGTTAAACAAAAAGTATCATCAACATATTTTTCAATTCTTTTTATTCTTCCACCAGTCATAGTATCTAAGCCAGTATCAACTAATTCAACATTCCAAGATGGATTATTACCTTTTTCAAAAAATTCTTTAATAATTTCTCCTTTATATCCACAACAAATAACAAAATCATTAATACCATATTTAGAATAAATTTTCATTATATGCCATAGAATTGGCATTCCTCCAATCTCTATCATGGGTTTTGGGGTCAAGTGTGATTCTTCAGAAATCCGAGTCCCAAATCCGCCTGCAAGTATAATTACCTTCATTACTGTTTGAATTTAATAGGAATAAATAACTAATTCGGATAATTAATTTTAAAATAATGAAATTATTTTATTTTGCATTATGCATAAGTTTTGTAATATTATTAGTGACGAATTTGGCATGGATAATATCAAACATCTACATGTTTATTGTAAGTGGAATTGAATCTATTATCACCGGTCAGACACTTATCGAAAATATCTACTATTCAAAATTCTTGAGATGGCTAATTTTGTTTGATATAATATGGTGGATTATTGGTTTTGGGTATATTTTGAAACAAAAAAGCTATAAAACAAATTCATCATTACATTATTTAGAAAATTTACCATTAACAGAACGTCGAATATGTGTCATAATGCCTACATACAATGAAGAATTGTCAATAAAACACGTTGTAGAAGATTTCAAAAAACAAGAATTTGTGGAAGATGTAATTGTGATTGATAATAAAAGTACAGACAATACAGTTAAGATTGCCAGAGAATCAGGGGCAAAAGTTGTTGAAAAGATAGAAAATAAAGGATATTCACATTCTTTGGTAATGGGATTGAATGAAGCATTGAAAACGGATGCAAATATTATTGCAATGACGGAATCAGATGGAACATTTAATGGATATGATTTGGAGAAAATGGTTCCGTATTTGAATAATTGTGACATGGTAGTTGGATCAAGGCAAAGTCAAGTGATATCAGAAAAAGGAAATCAGAATAGTGGATTCTTTGTTTGGGCAAATTTTTTACTTGCAAAATTAATCCAAATAAAATATCTGAGTTTAGATCATATGGGAATAATCAATTTAACCGATGTTGGTTGTGTTTATAGAATAATGAAAAGAGAAGCTTTAGAGAAAATTATCAATGAGTTAACTTATCCAGGAAGTGATAAACCTGTTGGTGGAGTTGGAATTGGATTATACATAACAATGTTTGGAATAGAAAATGATTTGAAGATTATAGAAATACCTATAACATTTAATCGTAGAATTGGGAGATCCAAGTTAACGGGAGCAGGAGTTGGAAAAACAATAAAAATTGGCTTGAGATTTTTATGGCTGATTTTAGTTAGTTAAGATAAATTATTCTTATTTACAAAGAGTAAGTTCATTTTCAAGATAGATTTTTTCATCATCAATTATTCCTGCTAATTGAACTGGATGACAACCTGAATCAATATAACCAGAAAGGAAAAAGATAGACCAATTAACTGTAGTATAGTTTGGAATCTGATTTTTGTTTTGAGTTAATTTCATATCATGATTTTCGATTATTGGTTTTCCGTCAATGAGTAAGAATAAATTTTTAGGTACAGAATCAATGCTTATGTCAAACCATCCATTTATTTTAATTACTTCTTGAGTTACATCATAACGATTATTATTCTGAATAAATTCATCATTTATTGATTCAAAATTATTTTTAATTGATATGTCAGAGTGAGATTTTAACGTTCTAAATTTTTCAAGAGATTTAATTTCATTTAATTTTTCAGAATCATCAAATATGCTTAATTTATTTTCTATAAGATAATTAATCATAGGAAGATAGTCTTCAGGATAAGTGTGATATTTATCTAAACAATCAATTTTTGGAGATAAAGAAAAACAATTTACAAAATCAGTCTTCTCTTGGGAGTAGTATTCACCTCTTTGCCATCCTGAATAATAAGAAGGAACTAACAGTACCATTTGAGATATTAGAAGAAGAATTAGAATGATTGTAATAATTTTCTTTTTAGAATTTGTTGAACTAATATTAAATTCTATAATTAATTTTCCAGTAAGAACAATCAAACCTATTTGAAAAAGCTGTGATATTGTAGAATAATATGGTTCATTACCAAAATGATTATCAAGTTGCATACGCCCAAGCGCAGTTATTATAGAACCAGAAAAAGCGGTGACTAGTAATACAAACCAAGGAAAATATTGTTTAAGATATTCTTTTCTAACAAAATACCAACCGTAAACAATTGATAAAATTATTGAGAAAGAACCAACTAGAATCATCAAAAACTCATATTTTAAACGAAATGAACTTGAAATAAAATTTGTAATAAACGAAAATCCAGTATATGAGAATAATAGGTCAGTACGTATAGGTTCAGACATTCCAGAAGTTAATGTCATGTAAAAGAATCCAATTAGAGAAGCAGATGTGAGCCATAGAAATATCCATTTTTTATTTTCAAATTTTTTTTCTGAAATTGATTTAAACAGTATAGCAAGACCAGCAATCCAAGAAACAACACCAAGTACTATAGAAAATGTGCTAAAAAATGCTAAAAATATACTAGAAGTAAAAATTTTTGTTTTAATGTTTTTTTTATTTAAAAGATAAATTATTGAAACAATTCCAAGTAGGGGGAAATACCATTCTAGCATTACTAACATAAAGTATCCACTAGTTGTCAATGGACTATAAAGAAAAGCAGAAATTGGGATTATAGTCCAAATTAATCTTCTATCAGTCTGTTTAATGATTAAATATGTTATAAAAACAGTTAGAGAGATTACGATCCAATAAACATATGTGAGATTTACAACATCAAATGAATTAAAATAGAAATTAGGTAATGAGATTAGTTTTGGAAATAACATTACATGAATTCCTTTGTTAACGAGAAATGTGAATTCACCTTTTACAATAAAATCATACATAGGTACAAAAACATCTTGAAAATCAACACTGTATGGAAAATTTAATCTAAAAGTTACTTGGAAGATGAGATTTTGTATAGCTAGAAATGAAACTAAGATTAGAATTACTAGTTTTTTTTTTGAATGAATTCGGAGATTATATTTTTTGTTTCAATACTCATAAACAAATATTTGAAAAAAGGAATAAGAATATTGTGTAGGATAATCCAAATTTTATACGGGATTAGTGAGATTCGAACCTATGACAACCGGATTAAGAGTCAAGTGCATTTGATTATAGAGGATTTCTGGAAAAAGAAAAATTTGATAACAGTCCTTACTTTAAGATTGGTTATTTAGAAGAGTAAATTTGTATCTATCTAGATAAGATGTGATTAATGTAATAAAATTTATCACTTCTCATATAAAATTTGTAAAATTGTTAGTAAACATCAAAAGGAAGAAAACGAGGGGAAAATCAGATTGGAAATACCAGAGAAATTCAAGAATATTACTTCAATAGGTGTTGCAGATATCATTGGCACCGGAGGTACTGCACTCTTTTGGTTTTATATCGCTACACTAATTGAACCAGAACAATACGGAGAAATATTTTATATTTTAGGTATTGCCAGCATTGCATCAGCAATTGCATTATTTGCACATGAAAATTCAATCATTATTGCAGTAGCAAAAAAACTAAAGATACAATCAACACTTTATTTTATTTCATTATGCATTTCATTTGCTGCATCAGCAATTATTATGATTTTATTTTACAAGATTGAACCTGGATTAGTGGTTCTAGGTTACGTCATCAATACCCTAGCAATTGGTGATATTCTGGGAAGAAAGCATTTTTCATCTTATTCAAGATACGTACTGTTACAAAAGGGATTAACCGTTGGACTTGGAATTGGTTTTTTCTATTTATTTGGAGTGGATGGAATAATTTTTGCAATAGCAATTTCATATTCAGGATATATAATCAGATCATACAAGGGATTAAAGGACTCTGCTATTAATTTTGAACTCTTAAAGCCACGAAAAGAATTTTTAGTTTCAAATTATCTTTTTGGTTTAACGGTAATTCTCAGAAATCAGATTGATAAAATTATAATTCCAATGATTCTTAGTTTTACAGTATTAGGTAATTTTGCGTTTTCACTACAAATTTTTGCGGCATTATTGATTTTCCCGCATATAATTTATAAATTAATTTTGC
>CACLNC010000012.1 GCA_902608175.1 uncultured marine group I thaumarchaeote
CATGGGCTTGCGTGTAGTTATTGGGGTAATTTTTATTGTTCATGGTTTTGCAAAATTTGCTAATCCTGGTTTTGGTGGCTGGATATCAAGTATGGGGATTCCTGCCGAAATGCAAATTCCAATTGCATTGGCCGAATTTATACCTGGGATCTTATTACTTATTGGTGTTTTAACTCGGATATCTGCCTCATTACTCTCAATTGTCATGCTTGGAGCCATATTCCTAGTAAAAGGTGCATCAAATCTTACTGGTGAACACGG
This sequence comes from uncultured marine group I thaumarchaeote, assembly GCA_902608175.1. Classification (GTDB taxonomy): domain Archaea; phylum Thermoproteota; class Nitrososphaeria; order Nitrososphaerales; family Nitrosopumilaceae; genus Nitrosopelagicus. Next base: position 262 of record CACLNC010000012.1, read on the forward strand.
ATATGAATTAGATTTGATTTTACTTGCATCATGTTTGGTGATAATAGTTGCTGGACCTGGAAAAGTTTCAGTTTCTCATGCAATAAAAAAAATTCCACGGTTTTTACATTAGGTAGTAATTTTTTCTAACTGATTTGAATTATCAGCTTCTTTAATTTCCCGAGCAATTCTTCGCCCCATACTCATCGGTTCATCATAAATTAGTGTCGAGTATGGCGAACCATTCATGTATATGTTTGTGCCAGCAACTATTCTTGCTGAAAATTCAAAAGTAAAAAAACTGGCTTCTTCGTCATAAACACCTTCGATACAAAATGGACCATTCATTCCTGGTGGAACAAGATTTTTAGATGCCTCAACAAAGTTCTCTCCCATTTTGTATACTTTATCAAGTAATGATTCACGTAAAACTAATGGACTATTTGCAATCACATTAAATGATGGAACTTTTTCAACACCAATTTGTTCTTGCGCTGGTATTCTTGCCAATCCCTCAATATCTGATTCATGTCTCTTATCAACGCCAAAAAACTCTAACTCATTTTTTATTGGTGAATAAAAAAACTGAAGATATGCTAAAACACCAGAATGATATGTTTGTAGATAAAGTGTCTCATCACTTTTGATAACACCTTGAGAAATTAAATTGTCACGTTTTTTATTATAGTCAGCTTCACTTGATGCTAAAAAGTAGCCTTTTCCACCAGCGGCTCCTTGTCTTTTTGCTATAACTAACCTATCAATATCTTTAGGTTCTGAAATTGTTTTAGGAACATCAAGTTTTGCTGCAACCATCAATTGTTCTTTTAATTTTCTATCAGATTCCCATCTAAGAATCCATTTGTTACCAAAAATTGGAGTTTTGATAGATTCAATATGTTTAGAATTCATTTGTGCAATTAATGTTCCATGAGGAATTAATACAGCGTCATTTTCCTTTAATTTTGCTTCACAATCTTTTGATGTAATTTCTGAAAAAGTATCAACTAGAATCATTTCGTCAATGAATTTGAATCGTTTGTATAGTTTTTCACGTTTTTTCTCAGAAATTAGTATTGTTTTAAGACCTTCATCTTTTGCGCCTTTTAGAACTTGTAATGCACAATGTGAACCAAGAGTTGCTACTGAAACCAATTCTAATCAAACTAACAAATTAGGCTTTATGAATTATACAGTATATGATAAAATTATGAATTAATCCTGATTTTTGAGATATAGTCGAAAATTTCATCTATTAATTCAATAGAGATCTCATTTTCAATCTCATCTGGTATAGTTTTTGAGATGAAATCAATCATTGACACATTATCAGGAATAGTTCCTTCCTCCTTTTTTACTGAATATACTGCTATCGCTGAGGCAATATGTGATATAGCTTTTTCTTTACTATTCAACTTAAATTTTGATTATACGAATCCTAATAAAACTGAATACAAGGATTAGACATAATATGACTGAAAGTGAATTAGGAGATTGGAGAAGAACACATTACTCTAACGAACTAAAAGCCCTTGAAGAAAATTCTGATGTAACAGTAATGGGTTGGATAGTAAGTGTACGTGGTCATGGAAATATCTCATTTGCAACAGTTCATGATAGAGTTGGTGAAATTCAGATTGTTGCAAAATCTGGAGATTGTCCAGATGATGTCAAAGGAAATATTGCGTTATTAAAGATCCACTCATCTATAGCAATCATTGGTAAAACAAAACATTCAGAAAAATCACCAACTGGAGTTGAAATTATACCATCACAACTAAAAGTTTTTTCAGAGGTCGAAAAGATTCCACCATTTGATCCTCATGCAAAAACTGTAAAAAATATTGATACAAGATTAGAAGTTCGTGCAATTGATCTTCGTCGTGATGTACTGCAAAAAGTTTTTCTTTCTAGAAGTAATGTATTGAAATCTATCAGAAATTATCTATATGGTGATGATTTTGTTGAAGTTAATACACCAAAGATGATTGCAACTGCTACAGAAGGCGGTGCTGCATTATTTCCAATTTTTTATTATAATAAAGAAGCATTTTTAGCTCAGAGTCCGCAATTGTATAAAGAACAGCTAACGATGAGTTTTGAGAAAGTTTTTGAGATAGCACCAATATTTCGTGCTGAACCATCTAGAACTAATAGACACTTATCAGAAGCAATTTCAATTGATTTTGAAGAAGCTTTTGTTGATTATGATGATGTAATGGATAGAATTGAAAATATAATCAAAGTTTCTATTGATTCTGTTAAAATATTTGTAGATGAACATCCTGGAACTGAATTTTCAGTTCCAGACATGCCTGAAAAAATTCCACGTTATTCTTATGAGGAATTAATTGAAAAAATGCAAAAAGTAGGTGCAAAAGCACAGTGGGGTGATGATTTGTACCCATCCAATCTTAAAAAAATTGGCATGGAAGGATTTTATTTCATAAAAGATTGGCCAGTAGGTCCAAAACCATTCTATGTTAAGGTAAGTAAAGACAATCCAAAAGTTTCTGAGTCATTTGATTTAATGTGGAACGACTTGGAATTGTCATCTGGCAGTACAAGAATTGAAAAGAAATCAGAATTAGAAGAACGAATGAAAAATAAGGGCATGAATGTTGACTCATTTGGGTATCATTTGGGTGTATTTGATTATGGGGTTCCACCACATGCTGGATGTGGAATAGGTTTAGAAAGATTAATGATGTCATTAACTGGAATTGAAAATATTAGAGATACAACATTTTATCCAAGAGACGTTGATAGATTAACACCGTAGGTGAAAAATTGGTTAACGAAGATGAAATTGCAAATGTTGCAAAGCTAATGAGAATTGATATCGAGGATCATTCTGTACATATTAAGCGAGTTCAAAAAATGCTTGAATATTTTGACATACTGGATAAAGCTGATATTGAATCTGTGGAATTACTTGTACAAGAAACTGATTTAGAAAAACTTAGAACAGATGATCATATTCCATATAAGAAAAATATCATTGATTTTTTGAAAACTTACAAAGAAAAATACGTTAAGGCCCCAAAGATGAATTAAATTGGATCTTAGATTATCGGCATTAAATTATGTAACTAGTATCAAAAACGGTGATTTTACTGTAGAGGAATTTATTGAAAAAACTTTAGAACGAATTAAGGATGTTGATGAAAAAGTACATGCATTCTTACAAGTTAGTGACACTGCACTTGAGAATGCAAATAAAATTGATCGTCGAATAAAATCTAATGATAAAATTGGCAAGTTTTATGGAATGCCAATTTCAGTAAAAGATAACATGTGTGTAGAAGGAACAATTACAACATGTGCATCAAAAGTTCTGGAAAATTTTATTGCACCATACACAGGAACAGCTGTCTCAAGATTAGAATTTGATGATGCAATTATTATTGGAAAAACTAATCTCGATGAATTTGCTATGGGATTGAGCACAGAATTTAGTGCATATGGGCCAAGCAGGAATCCATGGAATACCGATTTTGTGCCTGGTGGTTCATCTGGTGGTAGCGCTGTATCTGTTTCAGCTAATGAATGCATTGCATCATTAGGATCTGATACTGGCGGTTCAATTAGAAACCCTGCAAGTTTTTGTTCAGTAGTCGGACTAAAACCAACATATGGTCTTGTTAGTAGATATGGTCTCATTTCATACGCAAATAGCATTGAACAAATTGGCCCAATGACAAGAACTGTGGAAGATTCAGCATTCTTACTAAATTCTATATCTGGTGTAGATTCAAATGATAATACCACTGTTGAGAAAAGTCATCATGATTATTTACAAAATATAGATGCAGGCATATCTGGGAAGACCATAGGAATTGTTTCTGAAATGACAAATTCAGATGGTGTAAGTACAGAAGTTATGAATGCAACAAATAATTCTATCAAAACTTTTGAAAAACTTGGTGCAAACTGTGAAGAGATGTCATTAGGTTCTGTACCATACGCAGTAGCAGCATATTATACAATAACATCAACAGAAGCAGGAAGTAATCTTGCAAGATATGACAATATTAGATATGGTTATGATTTTGATTCTGAAGGATTTGAATTCAATTCATATATTTCTAAAGCCAGAAAAAAACTTGGGCCAGAAGTTACACGAAGAATGATCTTGGGCGGCTTTGTTCCTTCTGCGGGATATGCAGGAAAATATTTCTTAAAAGCATTAAAAGTAAAATCAAAACTTACAGCCGAAATAAATAATGCATTTAAGAAATTTGATTTTCTTATATCGCCAACAGTTCCTATACAACCTTTCAAATTTGGGGAGAAGATTGAGGATCCAGTATCATTTATGCTAATTGATTTCAATACTGTAACCGCAAATCTTACCGGGAAACCCGCGATATCTGTACCATATGAAAATTCTAATGGTTTACCAATTGGAATTCAAATAATGGCAAACAGTTTTGAAGAAAACAAACTTTTTCAAGCTGCATATGCATTAGAAAAGACTGTTGACTTGCCGGAGGTTCCACTTTAATGGTAAAAATTGGTCTTGAAATACATTGTCAGTTAACAAAACTCAAAAGTAAATTATTTTGTTCATGCAAAGCAGATTATAGAGAATTTGAGCCAAACATGAATATTTGTCCAATATGTTCAGGCATTCCTGGTTCATTGCCATTGTTAAATCAAAATGCAGTAGAAAAGGCAACAACAATTGCCATGGCGTTAAACTGTGAAATACCTGAAAAAATTGCATTTTTTAGAAAGAACTATTTTTATCCTGATTTACCGAAGAATTTTCAGATTACACAACTAAATGCGTATGGTGATACAAGTATTGGTTCTCGCGGTAAGATTTCTATAAATAATAAAGAGATTAGAATTAGAAGAATACAATTAGAAGAAGATCCTGGTAGGCTAATTTATGAAGGTGCAACTGAAAGAACAAAAATTACACTTGTTGATTATAATCGTGCTGGCACACCATTAGTAGAAATAGTAACTGAACCTGATTTTGAAAATCCAGGCGAAGTAAGAATATTTCTGAATGTACTTTCTGATTTACTAGAAAATCTAGGAGTGTCTGATCCTGGGCTTGAAGGTGCAATGAGAGCTGATGCTAATGTTTCAATAGAGGGTGGGGTAAAAGTTGAAATTAAAAATATTGGATCATTTCATGATCTAGAAAAAGCAGTTCATTTTGAGATAACTAGGCAACAAAGTCTTCATGAAAGAAAAATTGAGATAATTCAAGAAACAAGACATTGGGATGATAGAAGGAAAATTACAGTATCGTCACGAAGTAAGGAGGAAGAGGGTGAGTATAGATATTTTCTTGAATCCGACATACCATGGGTTAACATTAGAAGTGACACAAAAGATCAATTAAAAACAACTATGCCTGAAAATATTAGTTCTAAAAAGGAACGTTACATATCTAAATATAATATAGCACCACAAGTTGCTGATATTTTGGCATCTGACAAATATTACTCAGAATTATTTGAAAAATCACATAGTGAAAATGATGCAAAAGATATCGCGAATTTAATTACAACAGATTTGATGGGATTAGTTGATACAAGAGAGAAACGTGATTCATCAAAACTATTAGCAACTCATCTTTCTGAACTTGTTGATGCAATAGCAAAAAAAAGAATTACACGAACATCTGCTAAGGACATATTACAGGATATGATAAAAACTGGAAATTCATTAAGTGTCATTCTAGAAAAAAGTGATCTAAATCAGATATCTAATCATGATGAATTATCTAAAATCATTTCTGATGTATTATTAAATGAAGAAAACGCAGCAAATGAGGCTAGACTTAAGCCTGAAACAATTAATTTTTTGGTCGGTAAAGTAATGCAAAAAACTAAGGGTAAAGCTGATCCAATAATTACATTAGAAATTCTAAAAGAAAAACTTGGAATCTAATTAATCTATTTCAGTTTTTTAATTTCGCTAGTAACCATTGGCAAAAATGCACCAACATCTGAAACAATGCCTAATGCTTGCCAAGTTCCTCTATCTATCAATTTAGTCACGGTTGGCTGGTTTATATCAACAACAATTACTTTAACATCTGCAGGAATCATATTTCCTGTAGCAATTGAATGTAACATAGTTGCAACCATTATTACCATATCTGCATCTTTTAACACTTCCTTGTACTTTTTTTGTGCTTGTGAAATATCTGTAATTACATCTGGTAATGGACCATCATCACGTAATGATCCAGCTAGCACAAATGGAATTTTCTTTTTAATACATTCATACATAATCCCTTTTTTCAATTTTTTAGATTTTACCATGTTAGAAATTGTTCCTGATCTAAAAACTGAATTTATTGCTTGCATATGGTTTCTATGACCGCGTATAGCTAATGTACCATCTTTAACATTCATTCCTAGAGATGTTCCTAATGTTGCATATTCAATATCATGTACAGCTAATGCATTACCAGCTAGCACAGAATGGATGTATCCCATTCGAATTAATGCTGCAACTGAATCAGATGCACCAGTATGAACAATTGCTGGTCCACCTACTAGAACAATTTTTCCACCGTTTCTTTTTGTGTTTTTAATATCTTCTGCAACCTTTTTTGCAATATGTTGAGTTGGTCTTTCACTTGAGCTTCCACTACCCATAAACTGAAATACATTCATTCCCTCTCTTGGTCGTTCAGGTGGGGTAACTCTAATTCCGTCTTCCCCAACAATGATTTTGTCACCTTTTTTGACTTCACGTATAGTTATACATTTTGCAATATTAGATTTTACAATGATGCATTTATCCATCATCATATTTTGAACGTTAATCCATTTTTTATTATGAAATACTTGTGTATGATTATTTGTTGTACTATAGAAATTATCTGGCATCACCATATTTTTTGTTGCAGATTTTAATTTTATCGATTTTTGTAGTTTAGCTGTTGCACCATATCGATAAATAACTTCTAAAATTTTTTCTAGATTATTTTTGTTTTTTCCTTGCACTAATAATTTGGCATAACTTTCATCAGTCTTTTTCTTGCCAACATCGATATCAAGAACTTCAAATTTTCCATCAAGATCCATTACACTATCAAAAATTTTGGTAAGAACTAGAGAATCTATGAGATGCCCTCTTACCTCTATCTCTCTACTAAATTTCCGCATTTAGTCTGTAAAACCTATACTAAAATAAACTATACTGGTAGTGAAACTTTACCTTTGTATTCTTGCATGTTATCCGCTTGAAGAGATTCTATAATGGAGTCTATCTTCTCTTTATTCAAGCCCTGAACAATTGCTTTTGATATGCCATTACTATCACACAATGCCAAGATATAGCCACTAGTATCTGTCAAAACAAATCCAGATGACTCATCTACTACAGCGTATAGATTTTCTTCACCAACAGGTTCCCAAACATTTGATTTAGTATCTTTTAGTGCAAGTGCTGGCATTGCTTGGTTATCAACAAATTTGTTTAGGCATTCTTTAGCGGCTTCTACTCTCTTCTGACCAATTTTCAATGCAGAAAAATATTGCATATTGAATAATTATGGTAGCTCTATAAATTTTTTTAATATTTCTTTCATTTGATCAGTTGTTATATCATTAACAGCTGAATCAAGGAATGGTTTAATTTTTTTTTCATCAACGCCAGATTTTTGGTATACTTTTGCTTGAATTACCATTTCTAATTTATCTAGTTCATGAACAAATTTTGCTTCATCTGATTCTTTCTTTTGCATCTCTTCCCAAATCTTAGAATACATTTTTGTTAATTCGTTAGGTAATTTGTCAAGAATTGTTGTAATAGCATTATTTTCTTTCATATATTTTTCATCTTTTGTAATTCTGTCTGGCATTATATCACCAGTTATAGATTCTGCTAGATCATGTAATAATGACATTCTCATAATTTTTTCAGTATTCAACCCATGTAAATCAGAAATAACCATTCCAAGAACAGTCATTGCATATGTATGATCAGCGACAGATTCCACATGGTCAAGATTTAATTTATATTTCCAGCCAGATCGCTTTACATTTTTTAGTTCAGATACAAAAAAAGCAAATTCATTAATCAATAACTAATCTTCGAATCATCTGTAATAAATTAATTAACTAAAATTATAAAAGACATGTTTCTTTAACATGATAAGTTTTATGAAAATATACACAAAGACTGGAGATGGTGGGAAAACATCACTTTTTGATAATAGTAGAGTTTGGAAATCTAATAATAGAATAATATCATATGGTGCAGTTGATGAATTAAATTCTGCAATTGGTATAGCGTTAACACTTGAGGGGAACACTATTCTCAGTAAAGTTTTGTCTCAAATACAAAACAATCTTTTTGTTGTCGGTTCAGATTTAGCAAATCCTGATATGGAAAATCAGAAGATTCGTACAACCAAAGAAATGATAGAGTATCTTGAAGAATGTATAGATAGATTAGAAAATGAATTGACAGAACTAGATAGTTTCATTCTACCTGGCGGTAGCATGCTATCATCAGTACTTCATTTGGCGCGTACAATTGCAAGAAGAGCAGAAACACATGTTGTAGCATTATCACAAGAAGAAAAAATCACAGAGAATGCATTTGTTTATCTGAATCGATTATCTGATCTACTCTTTGTTATGGCTCGTACTGCTAATAAAGAAAAGAATGTCAAGGATATTATTTGGAAGCCATAAAAGACACATTTTAATTCCTTCATTATTCAAATTTTGTTGTGCCAGGGTAGCTCAGCCTGGGAGAGCACTCGGCTGAAGACCGAGCTGTCGCGCGTTCAAATCCCGCCTCTGGCATTTTACTTTTTATATAAAATAGATCATAAGATTACATTTCTGATTTTTCATACACAAAACAAAAAATTTTAATACTTAAACTTCCAGAATTTTTCGATTATTTTGATTAAAAAAGTAGGTAAAAAGACAAAACCTGTTGCTAAAAAGACAAAACCTGCAGCAACTAAAAAGACAAAACCTGCAGCAACTAAAAAGACAAAACCTACAACTAAAAAGAAAAAATCTAAAGATAACCGGGATGATTTAGATATTATTTTTGTTGATGAAGATGTTAGTATAGATAAAGAAAGTGAACTGGAAGCAAGAAAGGCATATCTGGAAGAGGCACGTTCTCAAGAATCTTCTGGTGATTAAATAAAATCTTTTAACTGCAGAGATATGATATCGGTATGAACGCATTATGCATGATTAAAGTATCACCAGGCAAGGTTGATGATGTTGTTAAAATACTTCATAAAAAACGTAAACCAATAAATGAAGTAATGATTGTAACGGGCCAGGCTGATATCTGCGTAATTTTTGATGGGAAAATTGATGAAATTAATAAAACTGTAATTGATTATAAGAAAATTAATGACATTGTTAGTACTGAAACATTAATTGAAGTGGAGGTTGATCTTGGTTGGTAAGAGCAATAATACTTGTAAAATCACCGAAAAAGTTGATTGCAGCTAGATTGAAAAAAATTAAAAATACATTAAAATCTTTTCCAGTAAGTGGACAATTTGATGCAGTAGTAATCATTGAGATTACTGAATTATCAAACATTAAAGAAATTACTAATGAAATTCATGGAATAAGTGGTGTAGAAAGAACAGAAACAATGGTTGAAATCCAATGAAATTCATAAAAATTAATATTTATATTAAGAATTCTACAATTAGGAAATACAATTGAATATTAAACGAGTTGGGAATGTTATTTTAGCGGTAAAAGATCTAGAATCTTCTGTAAAATTTTATCATGAAACTTTAGGCTTACCAATAAAGAGACAACGAGATAATTGGATTGATTTAGGTCAAAGTGGTGCATTACTAAGTTTACATCCAGCATCTTCATCAGAGCCACATACTGGAACATCATATGATAATGGTGTAATGATTGGTTTTGTAGTTGGTGATGTAACTTCAGTAATTACTGAACTTAAAACAAAAAATGTTGTAATACATCGTGATGTTGAAGAGCATCCTGTTGGTAAGAATGCAATAATATTGGATCCAGACGAGTATATGATATCATTGTTTGAACCTATCTTTAGTTCAGAAAAAGAAATTCAAACTGGCGGGTATATTGGATTTACACCTGCATAATTATTAGAAGATTACAATTTTTCTGTTTTATTTTTTAATCTATTTTGGAGTTCTAGATTTTCTTTCTTCAGTTTTTCATTCTCATCTTTTAATGTAGTTAATGATTCTTGTTTTGTATACAGTGGGTGGCCTGGTGGAAAAAGTTTTGTTGATGATTGCAATAATCCAGAAGCATAATTTTGATACATGTGATTAAAGTTCTGTAGTTTTGGTAACATTGATGCACTATTTTTTACAAACTTTGTTTTCATTTTATGGACAAAATCAAAATTATGTGGGGGATTACTTGTTGGTGGGTATCTAATGAAATCTGGCATAATACTTAATGTACTAGTAATGAAATCATTATTTTCTAAATCTCTGTTATTTGTATAGTTCAATAGTTTTAATTCATTTTATGGGTTATTTGTGCTTTGTCTAACTGATTCACGCATACTATGGTAAAATTTCATCAAGGTTTTATCAAGATATTCTGATCGGAGACGCTTATACTGATCCAAAGTTTGGATCTAAAAATCCAGATGAAAGTAAAAAAGTGCATAAAATGTGATAAAACAATTCATGAAACAGAGTTACATAAAATTATAATGTATGTTGTAGATGAGAAATTCACCGAACATCATTATGAGCATGTTGAATGCCCTAGTAATTTTACAGTTTAATTTTTCCTTAAGTAAATTGGGTATTGTCTATTTGTTTCTCTATAACGATACTTCCATTGTGCGTCTGTAAGAGTCTGTTTTTCAAATTCATCTTGCAGGGTTGGATGTAACCTTGAATGGACATCCTCACCAATCATAATTTGTTGTGCTTTTGCCATATTTTGTATCTTAGATGCCATATTCATTGCAGGACCTAAAATATCAACATGTGATTTCTCCTTATCTGATCCATAACGAACAATCATGTTTGCACCATAATCTAAACCAATTTTGACTTTCAATTCAGGGTAATCATGTTGTTTCAATATAGGATCTATTCCTTTCTCTAGAATTTTTATCATAGATTTTGCGCAGTTTACACCATTATCTGCTGCTAACAACTCACTTGATCCCATAAAATATCCAATTACTGCATCTCCAACAAATTTTAGAACAAATCCATTATGCTGAGTAATTGCTAATGCCATTTCTTGTGCAAATGAGCTAATTACCATCGCAACTTTTTCTTCTGGTAATGATAATGACATATTTGTAGAACCAACTAGATCGGCGTACATTACTACCATTCCAAGTTTTTTTCCAACATTCTTTCTTAGAAATTTATCAGACTCATCTACTGTTGCATCATATTCAATTCCTTTTTTTAATGAATTCCATATCCTTTTTTGTGTATCAAGGATCATTGTATCAGAATCAACTGTTTTTGTAGATTGTTTGCTCAAAAGCATATCAGCAACATTAAATCTATCTATTTTTTCATATTTTTCCTTAAACATGCTAAAATCTTCATCATTATTTTCAGACATTATAATTCCTCATGTTAATGGGAAGTCTGTTCCACAACTTAGGCATTTCCCTCTTTTACCATCATATTCATTATCAAAGTAAATTGTAATTTTTTGTCCACAGTGTTCACACATTAATACGTCATTATTCATATTAGAATTTTTGAAATTTTCTATTTAAACAGATGTTTTTAACTAGTATATTCTCAATTATTTTAGAAAATGAGAATAGGTACAAAATCGGATAATGAATTTTTAGATCTCTTAAATCAGAAGAACCAAGCGATCCAAGAAAAATTTCTGCAAAATATTGAGAATCTAACAAAACCAGTATCAATCAAAGTTATGCTTGGTGACAGTACTGTAAAGGATGAAAAAACATTTGACCCAAAAACTGTAGAAGAGTTCTATAGAAAATTCATAATTGAATTAGATGAATGGGAAAATCAGAAGATTTCTACATCGTATAATGATGATGTTCGAAGGATTTTTGTTAAATTCCAAATCAGAATTGGGAGTTATTTATTATCATTGCATATGTCATTACAATTTCATGTCCTTCTTTATTATAAAACAGATAATCTTGTTCTTGATACACAAAAGGAATTAGCAAAAATAATTGATCAGACAAAAGATTATGATACAAATTTAGCAAGTAATGGTAATAAAATTATTTTAGATAAATTACGTGGTATGGGTTTTAATGAAACAGAGCCACAAAAATTATTTGAAAAATTTTATAATGATGAGGTATTACAAGAAAAAATTTATCAACAAATTAGTGACTCTGTTGATGTTAATTCAAAAGAATTAACAAAAAAGAAATCTGAATTATTAAAAAAATTAGACAGTATGTTAATTGAAACATATCAAACAACTCCAATTTTGATTGATGATAATAGATTGATTAATGGTGAAGAAGGTTGTTTGTGCAATTTTGATTTAGAGGAAATTATAAATGATCATAAAGAAGGTACTATAGATATCAATAAACTTTCAAACGATAGAATAGAAGAAAAAATTTTACATAGATTAGAGCAAGTTTACAAAATATTAATAAATTAAATTTAAAATAACCAAAAGGTCGGGAAAGGTATAGTACCTAAGGGGAGCCGACCTTCTGATATATTATTTGATTATTACATTGTGTATTTAATGGATCCGTTGTTTTTACTCATAATTAAAATAACGAATGAATTGATAATTCCTGATGACAATAACATATGATGACATTATTAAAGCAAAAGAAGCACAAGGGAATGTAATAAGAAAAACATCGTTAGTGTTTTCTGAAACATTCAGTAAACTTAGTGGCTCAAAAGTTTACCTAAAGAATGAGTTTGAACAAAAAACTGGGTCTTTCAAGTTACGTGGTGCATATTATAAAATTAAATCTTTAACAGATGATGAAAAAAAGAAAGGTGTTATTGCAGCTTCTGCTGGTAATCATGCGCAAGGTGTTGCATATGCCTCATCACTTGAAAACATTTCATGTACAATTGTAATGCCAATCAATGCATCACCGGCAAAAGTTTCTGCTACAAGAAATTATGGTGCAAAGGTTGTACTGTCTGGTAAAAATTATGATGAGTCTTCATTAAAAGCACAAGATATTGCATCACAAACTGGTGCTACAATAATTCATGCATTTGATGATCCATACATTATATCTGCACAAGGTGTTATTGGTCTTGAAATAATTGATCAACTATCAGATGTTGATGAAATCTATGTTCCTATAGGGGGTGGTGGGTTGATATCTGGTGTATTAATTGCGATCAAATCAAAAAATCCTAATGTAAAAATTATCGGTGTTGAATCAAATGCATTTCCTGCAATGAAGATGTCCTTAGAATCAGGAAAGTTAGAGACAATTACAGGTGGTTATACAATAGCTGATGGAATATCAGTAAAAACACCAGGTTCTAATACATTTGAAATTGTTAAAAAATATGTGGATGAAATTGTTCTAGTTACTGATTCAGAAATAATTAAAACAATGTTTCTTCTCATGGAAAGATCAAAATCTGTTGTTGAACCAGCTGGGGCTGCAGGCTTAGCATATATCTTAAGTAAAAAACCATCACCAGGAAAAAAAGTTGTCCCAATTTTATGTGGAGGAAATATTGACATGTATTTACTTGGTCAAATTGTTGCAAAAGGACTTACAGCAATGGGAAGAATGGTGAAAATTATGATACAACTGAAAGATAAACCTGGCGCGTTGAAAGAAGTAGTTGATGAGATTTCTTCATTAAGTGTTAACATTGTAGAGGTAATACATGATAGAATAAGCTCACAAATAGATGCTGGTACTGTTGGTGTAACATTAAATCTTGAAACAGAAGATGAAACACAAGCTGAAAAATTAATTCAGCATTTGAAGGAAAAAAACATAGAATTCAAGATTTTGACTTGAATTTTTGCTTTACAAATCGTGATAAACCAACTTTTTTCATTTGTTCAGATTCTTTTAAAACACTATCATGTTGATTTTCTTTGTGTTTTTTTAACCCATTACGAACTTCTGGATACTCATTAGCCAATATTTTTAGTGAATAAATCGCTGCATTAGCAGCTTTATTCACTCCAACTGTAACAACAGGAGAGCCAGATGGCATTTCTGAAATTGATAATAATGAGTCTAAACCACCAAATGCAGAAAATTTTGTTTTATCTGTACCCTTTTTCTGCTTATCATTGTATACCATAATTGGTACACCTATTACAGGAATTACTGTATGTGATGCAATCATTCCAGGAAGATGTGCAGCACCACCTGCTCCAGCAATAATAGCCTTAAAGTGATTAGTTTCAGCATGTTTTGCATATTTTTCTAATCTTGTTGGTGTTCTATGTGCAGAAATTATTTGATCTTCGTGAGGAATTTTAAACAAGTCAAGTATTTCAGCGGCTTCATGCATAACTCTACTATCAGAACTAGAACCCATAATGATCCCAACTAGAGGTTTTTTCTTCATATTCCATAATGAATAACGATGTTTTTAATCGTAACGTAGATCCCAGTATAGAATAGGAACATTAGTTATAATATTCATTAATTATCATAATTACATTGGCAAAAATTTTAGGTGTTATAGGAGGTGGGCAATTAGGCTTAATGTTAACAGAAGCGGCAAATCAAATGTCTGAATATATATCACATGTGATTGTTCTTGATCCAACACCAAATTGCCCAGCATCTAAAGCTGGTGCAAAGCAAATCATTGCAGACTTTAAAGATGAAGATGCAATTTTAGAGCTTGCAGAAAAATCTGATATTATTACATATGAAATTGAATCAGGCAATAGTGATGTATTAAAGAAACTAGAAGACAAGTCTGTTATTAATCCATCACCAGAGACATTAAAAATAATTCAAGATAAACTAGAACAAAAAAAATTTTTATTAAAAAATAAAATACCTATTGCTGAATTCATGGAAGTTAATAATCTAGATGAACTAAAAAAAATAATTATTAATTTTGGTCTTCCAGTCTTATTAAAAGTTAGAAAAGATGCATATGATGGAAGAGGTAATTATAAAATCTCTTCAACTGACGAAATATCAAAAGCATATTCATCATTTAATAATAAACCATTGATGGTGGAAAAATTTATTGATTTTAAGATGGAGGTATCAGTAATTGCTTCACGTAATACTAATGGTGAAATTTCAACATACCCAGTTGTTGAAAATATTCATGAAGAAAACATTCTTAGAATGACAATAGCACCTGCACGTGTATCTGATGTTGTTAGAAATAAAGCAGAATCAATTGCACATAAAACCATGGAAGTGTTAAAGGGGGCTGGTGTATTTGGAATTGAAATGTTTGTAACTAGTGATGATGAGATTTTAATTAATGAGATTGCTCCACGGGTTCATAATTCTGGCCATCATACGTTACAATCTAGCAAAACATCACAATTTGAACAACATTTACGTGCAATATTGGGTTTAGAATTAGGAAGTACTGAATTAACTCATCATACAGTAATGTGCAATATACTTGGACCAGATAATTTTCACGGTAAATACAAACCGATCACAATTGACTCTGATGATGCTTTCTTGAAAATGTATGGAAAAGAAATCTCAAAACCTAAACGTAAATTAGGTCATTTCAATGTAGTTGATATTAATAATTCCAAAAATACTGAGAAACTGATTGAAAGAGTGAATGAGATTAAAAATTCTATTTCATTTCAAAACTAGGTTAGTTTATTAATTCTATAATTTGATTATATCTATGGCATTAGGTGCAGCATTAGCTATTACAGGAATTGCAATTGGATTGCTTGTATTATATGGTGCAGATGTATCTGTATCAATGAGTAATGAGGATCATGAAGGATTCTTACCATTAGATGATATGCAAAGAGGTATTGGATTAGGTGGGCCAGCGCTAATTTTACCTATTATTGCATTCTTCATTTCATTAAAAGATAAATCAAAAGGATTAGGTGGCATGATAATTATTGCTGGAATTTTAATAATTGTTGGTGGTCTTGCCGTAACTATGAATCCTTCACCAACAACTTCAGATAGAGACCCAACAAGCTCAGTCATTATGTTGTTTGCACCAGGAATACTCCAATTAGTTCTTGGTGGAATAAAAATAAAGAAGTCTTAATCATAATGCCGTTCTGTAAAAAATGTAGAGAAAAAGTTAGTAATGCTTATGATTGTGAGCATACCAATTTTGATGACTATTGCAAAGAATGTTACACAGAGCTTCATTACTATATGACAGAGAAAGATCAGATTGACTGAAATGCAACTACTAATTCAATGGATTTCAGAATTATTATCTGAATATCTATATCCAGGTGTATTCTTAGCAGCATTAATTGAAACAATTATTCCAGTTATACCAACTGTGGCGGTATTTATTCCAGCAGGATACATCGCATCGCAAAATGGATTAGGCATACCAGAAACCATTCTTTTAGGAATTGTTGGTGGTCTTGGTGCATCAGTTGGGTCAACAGGAATTTATTTTATAGCACTAAAACTTGGAAGGACTGTATTACTCAAATATCTAAAAAAGGTAAAAATGTCAGAGACTAAACTTGAAAGAGTGGAAAAATGGTTTGAAAAATATGGTGATAAGGCAGTATTATTTGGTAGAATGCTTCCAGTATTTAGAGAAATGATCTCAATTCCGGCAGGTTTGTTAAGAATGAACATTAAAAAATTCATAATTTACACAGTTTTAGGCTCCTGTGGATGGAGTACTAGTATGGTAATGGTTGGATACTTTTTTGGTGTTGTAACATTTGATATTTTTTAAATAAATTGATCATATGGTTTTAAAATAAGAAAACAAGATAGTAAACATGAAAGCATTAATCCTTGCTGGTGGTAGGGGGAAAAGATTACGACCAATTACAGATTCTATTCCAAAACCACTAATTCCAATTAATAATATCCCATTAATTGAATGGTCAATCAAATACCTCAAAAAATTTGGAATTAATGAAATTATAATTTGTAGTGGCTATAGATCTAAGCAAATTGAAAAATATCTTAAAGAAAAAAAATATTTGAATTGTAAAATACAATTTTCTGTTGAAAGGTCACCATTAGGTACAGCTGGTTCCATAAAGAAAGCCATGAAAATGATTTCTGATAGATCATTTGTTGTAATTAATGGTGATATTATAACAAATATTAATTTAAAAAAAATACTAAACAAAGTAAATACTATTGCTGCAAATGAACTAAGAACAAAATATGGAACAATGAAAATTACAAATAATAAAATTGTTAAATTTAATGAAAAACAAAATGTCGAGAATATCTGGATGAATCCTGGAATATATCATCTTAGTACAGATATTTACAAACTTTTACCAGTAAGGGGTAGCCTAGAAGGAGTAGTATTTCCAGTACTTGCCAAAAAGAAGCAATTACACACTGTAAAGTTCAAAAATGTGTTTTGGCACTCTATTGACTCACATAAAGATATAGAATCATGCGACAATGATATGAAATCAAAAAAATATTCTAAATACTTTAGAAGATAACGATAAACATGAGAATATCATATAGTTTAGGTTCACTACTCACGATTGATGAAGTTTTAGATTGTGCAAAAATTTTAGAAAAACATTCTCCAGATACAATTTGGATTCCAGAGACGTGGGGAATGGAGAATTTTACAATGTTAAGTGCAGTTTCACAAAAAAATAATTATTCAAAGATTGGTTCATCAATAATTAATATTTTTTCTCGAAGCCCATCATTAATTGCCATGGGTGCAGCAACTATAGATGTAATATCAAATGGTAGATTAGTTATTGGGCTTGGCACAAGTAGTGAAACTATAGTAGAAGATTTTCATGGGAATAATTTCAAAAGCCCAGTTTCACGAATGAAAGAATATGTAGAAATAATAAAACTTGTGTTAACTGGTAAAAAAATAAATTATGATGGTAACATATTCAAATTAAAAAATTTTAATTTGATGATTAAGCCAAAACGAAATAAAATTCCGATTTATTTAGCTGCTATTAATAATAAAATGGTTGAATTAACATGGAATATTGCTGATGGTGTAATCTTTTACCTAAGACCAATGAATGAGATGAAAGAAACTATCCAAAGAATGCAATCAAAAAAACGTATTGATGTAACATCTCAATTAATTACATGCATGAGTGATGATTCTGAATTAGCATCTAATCGTGCTAAGAAAACATTGGCATTCTATGTTGCAGTTGGAAAAGTATACCGTGATTTCTTGGCAAATAATGGATTTAATAATGAAACAAAAAATATTTTTGAGGAATACAACGATAATGGATTAGAATCACTTGAAGAACATGTACCTGATAATATGATTAAAGCACTAACTGTGTGTGGAACGCCCTTAGAATGTGTTAAACAAATTAAAAATTTTACGGAATGTGGAATAGATTTACCAATAATTCAATTTAATCCAATTAACAATGTGTTAGATTCATTTAATTTACTTACAAATACATTATCAAGAGAATTAAATTGAATGAAGTTGCAACTGTTGCATATGGCAGTACAAAATTCTCAGATGATGACATATCTGTTGAGGATATATTACTATCAACAACAAAATCACTTTTTGATCAAACACCAAATTTATCTCAAAATGATATTGATACAGTACTAGTATCTACAAATGAAAATGGTCAGTATCTAGGACCTATTTTATCTGAATTATCAGGAATTAAACCAAATATCTCACATAAAATAGAAAATTTATGCAGTTCAGGTGCTTCATCAATTGTTTCAGCTTATTCGTATATTGCATCTGGTTTGTCTGATACAGTTTTGGTTGTTGGTGCTGATAGATATGATAGTCCTGGTAGACTTTTAGAGTGGGATGATGCTCGTGGTGAATATACAAATCCAATTTTTTGGGCATCGTTATTCACTAAATCTTATAAAAGAAAATTTAATCTTAGTGAAGAAGAACTTGCAATTGTATCAGCAAAGAATCATAAAAATGCAATTGATAACCCAAATGCATATTCTAACAAAGCATACACAATACCGGAGATAATGAATTCAAAACAAATCACTGCTGATCTGCGATTATTGGATTGTTCAAAACCATGTACTGGAGGCTCCGCAATTCTTATGACATCTAAAGAATTATCTAAAAAGTTTACAGATGCACCTGTTTGGATTAAAGGCATTGGTCAGAAAACAACATCTGCTGGTTTTACCAAGAATAATGATCTTACTGAACTAGAATCAACAAAAATTGCTTCAATTGATTCATTTAACATGGCAAAAATGTCACCAAATGATATAGATGTTGCAGAGATTCATGATGCATTCTCAATTTGTGAGATAATGGAATTAGAAGATATTGGTTTTACTAAAAAAGGAAAGGGAGCTGAATATGTTAGAACATTATTTAATACTGAAGATAAAAAAATCAATCCACGTGGTGGATTGATTGGGTCTGGTCATCCATTAGGTGCAACAGGAATTGCACAAACTATTGAAATTACACAACAATTACAAAATAATGCAGGTAAAAAACAAATTAGTAATGCAAAAAGTGGGTTGGTACATAATATGTCAGCAGCCGCAACATCTTCAGCAGTTATAATATTAGAATCATGAATAAATTTGAAAATGAATTAAACAAAGGAAATTTTGTTATTAGTAAATGCCAAAAATGTAACAAAATTGTTTGGCCAGTAAATGATATTTGTGATAATTGTTTTTCAAATGTAATCTGGGTTACTGGTTCAAAATCAGCTAGAATTATAGAGTGTTCAAAACAAAAAAATGATTGGTTTTGTTTGGTAGAAACAGAAGACCAAATCAGAATGTTAGGCACATTAAAGTCTGATAACGAGCCTAGAATTGAACAGAGAATTTTGTTGGATGAATGCTATTTTGATAAAAAACCATATTTTATGTTTAAAGCAGTTTAATCTCAAAATTTATCTCATAGATATTTTTGTAAGATATATTGCAAACTTTAGGATTTAACAAATTCTTCGAAAGCAGAACTATAATAAAACATATTTCTGTAATTGGGATCTTTTTAATCTTAACAGCAATTCTGACATTTCCTGTAATAATTGATTTTGGAAACGAATCTGCAGGTAGTGGTTGTTATGATAAGTGTCATATGATGTGGAGATTTTGGTGGAGTGAATTCTCTAGCGAAAATAATTTAGATTTTTCACATACTAATTATCAATTTTATCCAGATGGTGTAAATGTATCAGGTAATCTTGCACATTTTACAACAACGATTTCATCATTATTACTAAATTCATTTGGCTATACTGTAACATGGAATACAATTTGGTTTGGAAGTTTTATTTTTGGTGGATATGGTGCATATTTACTTGCAAATCATTTTACTAAAAATTTCTATTCATCATTGATCGCTGGAATAATATTCACGTTTGGCACATATCACATGGCACATGCAAATTCACATATTGGCTTGTCTATGATTGTATGGGTTCCAATATTCATATTGTTTTTATTTAAAATTTTGGATAAAAATTCTATATTTTATCCAGTGTTAGGTGGAATATTATTTCTTCTGGTATCATTTACACATTTGTATTACAGTGTTTTTATAACAATATTTTCAATTATATTTTTTACTGTATATATTTTCAAAGAAAAAAATGTAACAAACATTTCATTTGTAAAGAATTTTGTTATTATGATTAGTATAGGAATAGTTACTACGCTAATTTTAGTATCATCATCTGGTATAATTGAAACTGATCTTCATAATAGAACATTAGATGAACATATTCAATACTCAATTAATGTAGAGAATCTTATAACTCCTGGGTTTATACATACTACCGAAAAAATTTCAAATTATTATTTTACAAACGTTTCTTATTCTTTTGAACATATGGTTTTTTTGGGTTATACTACTATAATTTTATCATTAATTACAATAGTTAAGTTTAGACCTAGATATACTTGGTTTTGGGTTTTAGTTTGTATAGTTTTTACTATTTTTAGTTTTGGTCCTGATTTAAAATTTTATAACGAACCAACAGGAATAACAATGCCAGAAAAATTATTGTATGATGGAATACCGGGCTGGGATGATTTTCGAGCACCTGCAAGATTTATGGTTATGACATTCCTTGGTATGGGAATCTTAGCATCATTTGCTATAGATGGTTTAATGAAAAATTATTTCACTGGTAGTAAAAAACAGTATATTCTAATTGCTGCAATTGGTGTTGTTATTCTTTTTGAATACTCAGCTATCCCATATCCAGCGCATTCAGAAGATGTTCCAGAAATTTACCAAGTGATTAAAAATGACATTAACACACGCTCAATTCTAGAAGCACCGTTAGGTGGTACAGGTGATTTTTTGTTAATGTCTGATCCTGTAATACTATACTATCAAACTACTCATGAAAAACCAATTTATGGTGGACATGAATCACGACCATCGCTTGATGTGTTAAGAGGAACACAAACATACTTTTTGAATATGTTTCAACTGGATGGATCAAAAAATGATATAATAAAACAAGATCTTACAAAGCACGGAGTGCCAATATTAGATTTTTATCATATTGATTATGTCAATATCCATAAAAAAGTACCATCTGTAATTAGTGACTCACCTAGAATTCAAAAATATGTGGACACTACATTTTATCCACAAACAAAGCAATTAATGCATAAAATTTTAGATGACAATAAGCCATTTTATGAAGACGAAAAATTGATTTCATATAAAATCCCTGCACGTAACTCTGATAACCCATTTCTATTATTGGGTTCAGGTTGGTATCCATTTAGTTCAGGAACACGTGTAACATCATCAAATTTTGAAATTATTATCATTAATCCATCAAATGATTATATTACAAATACATTAAATCTTGAAATCTCTTCGTTTAAACAAGCAAAAAATTCTAGAATTATACTAGATGAGAAAATAATAACCGATATTTCAATTGGAAGTGAATTTGAAAATATTTTACTAGAAAACATCAAGTTGAAGCCAGGTAGAAACATGGTCATATTTGATTCTGATGAATATGAAACTTGGGTTGAGCCTACGTTTAATACAGAATATAAAGCAAGTTTTATAGTTAAATCAATAATTCTAGAAAACTAATCAAGGTTAGCCATATCATTATAATTGACAAGAATTAGTTGGCCATGCGTAGAAAAAGCCTGTTTTCTAAGAAATCTTAACTAAAAGAATATGATCCTGAAAATATACAAGAATTAAACTAAAATTTATTTTATATCACAATCGTCAGTGGTTCTGAGAGGGCATTTAGATTCCATTGATTATCCAACACAAAAATATCAAAGGTATGCACTCCATCATTTTTCATAGTCCATTCTGAATTGATATTACTTGTTTTTCCAGGTGTAATATTGATAGTAGACCATGACAAATGCTGAACAACATTATTGGAATCTCTGATTTGTGTTATGATATATGCAGATACTAGTTCGTCTTTCGTATTTGAAACATTTGTTTTTATTTTTACATTTTCACCTTTAATGCAATGTTGTAAAGGCTTACCAATACTATCAGTAATTTCAGCGCTTACTTTCAATGGGTTAGTCATATCAAATGCTAAATCATTCACTTTTGTGGTGGCTACTATTTCTTTTTGTTCATCAATAGAGTATGGTTTCGGTAAAGTGTAATCCCAGTATTCTGCATAGATTGTATCACCTGGGGATACTCTTAGAAGTCCATTACTACCGCGCGGTGAATACGAAGGGACACTAGAGTCATAACTTTCATCATCAAGAGTCAACTTCAATTTAATAGGATAATGACCATTCATCTGAACAATTCCTTTGTAATTAGCGGTCCAATATGCATCAATCATGATTCCAGCTGAATCTGTATCAGAATAAACATGGACTGGATAAGCTATTTTTTTGTCAAATGGCCATCGCATATTATCCAAATCAGTTAATGTAAGCTGTATTTCATCAGATACATCATATTCTGTTTTGTCAAATTCCAGAGTTGCCTCTCTCCAACTATAAAGTGCAGTTTTAGAAACAATCTCGTTTTCAGTCCATTCAAAATTGACAGTTACGCCACCTTCTTGTTTTGCCTCCACTTTTCCAGAACCATCATCAACGACTGAATATTTTTTTTCACATTTATTTCCCCCATAGACGTCAGCTTTACCATCTCCAGTTATGTCATGTTTGAATCCTGAAAGCTTGATTGAACCATAAAATAGACCATGATTAGGCGCAGTTTCAACAAAGCCATTACACCCATCTTCTGCAAGTGATATTCTTCCTTCTCTGGAATTTGCAGTTATTGGAGCATGATTATTATTTCCAATAACATCTATTTTGTTTGAATCAGTATTCCAACCTGGAGCATAAATTAAGATATAGATTCTACTTCCCCACGAATAGCCATCAAGTTTT
>CACLNC010000013.1 GCA_902608175.1 uncultured marine group I thaumarchaeote
AGTTAGTGATATGGATTCCTCCAACTCAACTACTGGAAAATCATATCCACCATTGTAAAATATAACCCACACAGCACCTTCATACTGTCCTGCTGTTTCATCAGTAGGTGCACCAACTATTAGCTCCATTTGGTAATCATCATTAATTTTTGCACTTGCAAGAGAGCTTCCAAACTGTCCACCTTGACTACAACATTGACCAGCTTTTGACCACAGATCTGGTCCATTAGGTATATTTTCATCAATTCTGAAACTATCTTTTACAGTTCCATCAGTTTCCATAAGTAGAATGTATACTGCACCTTTGCCCATCTCATATTGTGGGGAATAGTATCCTTCCCATGGCGCACCAACTGCAATGTCGTTAACTCCGTCACCATCTTGATCCCCGACTCCTACAATTGATGATCCAAACATAACATAGCCACCCTGAATCCTGTCACCTCCTCCCATGTGTGACGACTGATTTGGATCAATCTCATTAGTGGATTTGATAGAACCATCAGCATTCATGAAATGAATGTGTAGATTACCTCTTGCTCCATATGTACCTAAATGGTTCTCACCAACCGCCATGTCATTTACTCCGTCACCATCCAAATCGCCAATGTTTTCTACAGAGTTTCCATAACCGCCATGTACCGTTACGTTCGGTCCGTTAGTTGTCCCATGTTTAATTTGTACAGTTCCTTCCTTTAGACTACCGTCAGAATTCAAGTAATGAATGTAAACTACACCTCTTCCCTTCCCATACGAATTTAGTCCATGCGTATCTTTCTCGTCTGCACCAACTGCAATGTCAACAACTCCGTCACCGTCCAAATCGCCCATGTTTGCAATGTCTGCACCATAATGGTCACCTGCAGCTAATTTCGGAGACGGTCCGTTTACTGTATCCCTGTCAATCATTGTAGTACTTTTTACTGAACCATCAGCATTCAAGAAATGAATGTAAACTACACCTGTTGCTACACCTTGGTCTCCACTATGTCTAGGAGCACCAACTGCAATGTCAACAACTCCGTCACCATCCAAATCGCCAAGGTTTTCAATTGATTTACCATAAGTAGCAAAAGGAACACCTGCCTTCTTTATTGGTCCGTTAGTTGTATCCTTGTCAATTGTTACAGTGTACTTGATTGACCCATCAGAATTCATGTACGTAATGTACACTGCTCCGTCTTTGTTAGTTGGCCAAGGCTGGGTAGATGGATTACCATACCATCTGTCACCAGATGCAGCACCAATTGCCAAATCCTCCACTCCGTCACCATCCAAATCGCCAAGGCTTGTCATGCCCATTCCAAGTCCTTGTCTAACACCGTCGGTATCCTTTGTAATTCTTACAGTGGATAGTTGTAATACATTTTCTACACTATCATCATTTTTTAGAACAGTTATCTTGTCTGTAAGATGTATTTCTTCATATAACAAAATAATATTTGTACTAGTTATAACAAAAATGGTATCTTGTAATACAATTACTTCATCTAGGTTTACGGTAGTAGAGGATATTGTCAGTGGATCATTTGCAACAAACCATGGGCGCGCTTCGTTGTATGATTTTTCATCATAATTAATTTGGATACCACCTAATGGATAGAGTTCTGGAAAAGTAAATGGAACAGAATATGTATAACTTATTTGTGTACTGTCATCAACAAGTGTCTTGTTCCATGTAATTGTGGTGATATTACCTTCTGTTGATGTTTGTCCGTCCGTGTCTACACCAAACACTGATGGAACTGTCTCTACAATCTGAATGTCAGTTGCGTCTGTATGTGATGTAATATCAACTATAACTTCAAACTCATTTGGATTGTTTATTGGATCAATCTTTGATTGTGCTGTTCGTATAATGTCAAATTCTATATAATCTGCAACATCAAATGTTGTCTCAAATCCAGTCTGAATTCCGTCTGCAGTTGCCAAAATATCAACGTTATACGTACCTTCAACACCGGTATCATACGTAGCATCATAAATTCCACATTCTAGGTTTGCTGTAATACCATTACCTGATGATAGTGTAGTTTCATTGATTGTCATCACAAGATTGGCATCACATACTGGAGATCCAACCGAGTCCAATACAACAATTACAAACTCTGCTGTTTCATCAGGATAGTATGTACTCTTGTTGGTGTTGAGTGAGACCAGTCCCCACGCAAACTCTTCATTTATTGTATATTGATTGTCATCTAGTATGATTGTATTCTCGATGGTGTAAATTCCAGGTTTTGGAGTTTTGTATTGTGGATCATCTACCAACACTTCAATGCCGAATTTTCCCTCTCTCATTTTTTCAAAGAATATTTCTTCTGAAAATATTGAGCCGTCTGGCGCAATTATTTTTGTAGAGATTGTTTCATCTGTAGTTTGCCACGTTCCTGTTTGGTTTAGATTCTGTCTGAGGTCAGCAGCTTCTCTGATTATCTCTGCCGAGTTTATAATCTCCTCGGCCCTTTCTTCTAGGTGAGTCTCTTCAAGTCTTTTTGCGGTTTCCTCAATTGACTCTGTGACCTCTTCAATTTTTTTCTGTAACACCATGATTTCTTCAGCAGTTATGTTGTCTGTGGTTTGTCCTATCTGGTTCTCCAACTCTGATATTGTAAGACGTGTTTCAGCAACTTGTATGGCAGTTGTAATCTCATTGATTCCTATTTTGCTAAGTAGTTCACCTGGAGTTGAGGCAAGGTCTTGATGCAACTGATTTGCAATTGATGTTGCATTGATCAATTCTTGGCGGTCAATTCTTACAGCATCAATCTCTGAATAATATTCCAGTTCAAACATTGGGCTCTCAGTAATCAGGAATCCAGATTTTACCATCTTAATCTCTGGATTGACGGATGAATCAAATGGGCTGTCTACTAGTAGATTAGCAGCAAGTGTTATGAACTCCTCTAATTGTATGGATGATTGTATTACACCATATTCATTTCCAACAGTTATCTCATCTGCAATCTGTATTTTATCTTCTAGTAAAATATGATTAAAACTGGTTACAGCAAAAATGGTTTCTTTGGTGATAAGCAATTCATCTAGATTTATGATATTTTCTATTTCATCAAGGCTTGTCTCATCAAGTTCGTTAGTTATGGCAAATTCATACAAAACTAGTGTTTCATCTAGTTTAACATGGAATGGATCCTTTGAAAATAACTCATCATCAATCTGTATTGTCTCATAAAGTGAGACATATTGGTACAATTCAGACAATTCAGCTTCATATTTGTAGGAAATCTGCTCTGCGGTTAGCACGCCTGTATAGGCGTCAACTGAGGCAATTTTACCTACAAACTTGTCTGATGTCTTTATCTCATCACGTAATGTGCTGACATATGCTCCAATTACTATATCCGAATCTGAAACTGAGATTTGCGAGTCATTTATTGCATACTCACCATTCTCTCCAATTGAAAACTCGTTTTGTAATGTTATTTCATCTTCAAGATTACCATCGACGTATAATGCAATATTTGATCCATCTATTATTGCCATTACATGATGCCATCTGTCATTGAGTGTGCTATTGCCCAAAACTCCATTCCATTGTACTCCATCAAAAACTGAAAATCCAACAGTGTGAGTTGGTTGAACAATATTTGTCACATACAGATTGAACGAATTCTCTTTTGATGCTATTGTAAATTGAGGTGTTCCAGAATTGAATTCTGGTTTAAACCACGATGAGATACTCATCGTGTTTATTTCTGAAGATATAGTATCTTGAACTGTCACAAATTCCGTTCCATTTAATGCAAGAGCAGGGCTCGCATATGTGCTGTTTAATGACATTAGATCTATGTGTTCTGTGGAAATTATTGGCAGGGCGACCAAATCAGTGCCCATCATATCTGTGAACGATATCTGCTCATTTACGTTTACAACACCACCACCTGATAACCCTTGTATATCTGAAATTTGAAGTGCCTCAGTTAGAATGATCTCTGTTGTTGAATATGGGATTGTATTTTGTAATACCGCCTCGATCAATTCAACATCAAGTGCTTTATCATGAATTGATACCCCTGAAATGTGCCCTGAAAATCTTGATGATGATGTACCATACTGTTCATCATAATCTGCACCAATCACAATGTCACTTTCAGATATGGAAATACCCATTCCATTCTCTGTGAGCCATCCTTGTTCATTTACTAAAAATAGTTCCGGAATTGATGTGGTCTGTTGCTGTTTTCCATCAACAAACATTGTAATTTTAGAACCATCCAAAACCCCTGCAATATGATGCCATTTGCCCTCCACTAATTGGTCTGTTCCTACAACCTCATGCCATGTCATGCCATCATAGATTGTAAATATTGGAACATGTCGTGGCTCTGTAATACTGTTTATCAACATCTGGAAGGTCAAATCCTTGGAAATTGCAACCATTTGTGGTGTTCCAGCATTGAATTCAGGTTTAATCCATGCAGAAATTGTAATCTGATTGACAGATTCTGCAATATCTTGGTTAGTTTCTAAATATGAGGTTCCATTTAGCGCTAAAGTGACGTTTTGTGGTATTAGATTTGTGACTGGTATCTCATTTAGTGTAATTTGAACAAACTGAGTATCTACCTGGTCGTACAGCTGTAAATTCTCTTCAATTCTTATGGTTAGCGTGTGAATCGTAATCTCTTCAGACACTCTCAAAAATTCATTGATTTGCAGTTGTACAATACCGTCGATTGTTATCTGGGTTGACAGTTCTATGTATTCTGAAATGGATATAATCACATTTAGTGGTCTGTATAGTTCAGTACCATCATCAAATGATACGGATTCTGAAATCTTGATTGAGCCTATACCAGATATGCCCTCAATCTCATCATTGAATGAAATCGACTCTTCTAGGCTAATTGTTCCATATGGTAGAATGCTAGTTTGTATTTCTAACTGGTCTGAAAATGATGCTGATTCTGAAATTTGTGTATCTGTTGATGATTCATCAACTACTGACTCATTTGATATCTGATTGTTTGTTGGTTGACCATCTCCAATATCCAATCCCTCTGAGATTGATATGGAGTAGTGTTTTGGCCCGTCTGCTACATTGTCTGTCTCAGTAACTGTACTGTTCTGGTTTTGGAGTATTTGTTCAATCTGTGTCATGTTAATTGGCGGTCCATCCTCTGGATAGTCAATTTGGGTGCTGTTTGTACTCGTGGAATTGTCCATGTCACCATATACGGTTCCCCACATGTTGTTACCAATGGCAAATGGTGTTGAAAATGTCGTAAATACAAAGAAGCTGAAGACAAAATAAAATGCTGTAGATTCAGGAATTTGAGGGCGTCTTATTGCAGGTACTACGCCATCTGCGAATAATATAATGTAAATTGCAACTGGTGATGTAACAGCTAGTATGGCAGTGTGCTCATCACTCCATAGTGTTTCAGTAAAATCTAACGTGATTGGAGTAATATTTGATGAAAATTCATCTAATTGGGTAGAATAGTAAGGACTATCAGATTGGGCATAATTTGGAGTATACCCTAGGGAAATTTGTGAAAAACCTTGATAATTATTAGATGCTATTAATGGTGGACCTGTATCTGAATAGACAGACTCTAGTTCTTCACCATATATCTCATTTACTTGAAGCAGTTGCAATGAATCTGAGTTCAAATTTGCCGGAAATGCTAGTGGTATGGAAGGCATTGATGGTGTTTTAGCACCTCCATCGTAGAATGTATCAGTGATAATTTCGATAAAGTCAGGCATTGTTATTTGATTTGAAGGATCAAGCAAGTCACCATCTTGCACAAAGCGTAATCTTGTGTTTGGGGTTACTCTATCCATTATGGCATATATCTCGGTGAGTTGCTTTGTGGCTGTGACTAATTTTTGATATTTGTCGTAATTTGACACTTCTAATTGCTCATCTAGGGAAATTTTGTGTATATTTCCAGTTTTTTGCCCAGATTCGCTTGATATTGCCAAGTCTTCAGATAGATTGATTGAATATTCGGTGTTTTCGTATGTAGACCACCCATTACCTGATATTGAAAATACAGAAAATACTAGTGTGATGACTAAAAATAAAGAAAAAGGTTTGGAATTCACGTGTACTAGTTGCCTACTGTGAACGTCCAAGTTATTGTTATGGAGTCATTTGTAGTGAGAGTAACAGCAGAAAATTCTTTGTGAGCAAGCATT
Source organism: uncultured marine group I thaumarchaeote (assembly GCA_902608175.1). GTDB lineage: Archaea > Thermoproteota > Nitrososphaeria > Nitrososphaerales > Nitrosopumilaceae > Nitrosopelagicus. The sequence goes on from CACLNC010000013.1 coordinate 6,169, forward strand.
CCACTTCCTTGAGCGGTTGTGCTATTGAATAGCCCAGACTCTGCAATTGCAGCATTATTTGTGCTCAAATTTGTGAAAGTCTTTGACAATTCTATCTTAGTTGTTGTGTTACCTGTTCCATTTGTCCATGTTTTGGTTGTGGCGACACCTCTCTCCAGGCCAGGCATGCCAGATGCATTATTTGTACCTGATGTAGTATCATTTCCTAATATTACATTTACATCATTTGCTGCAGTTCCTGTTGTACCAATTCCGATAACATCCCATGCGTTTGTTAATACGCCTGTACATGCACCAGTACTAAGATATTCACCCCTACCAGCATTTGTTTGACCACTAGTAGCGAAGAGTAACTTTAGAATACATTGTTCCCCGTCATCTACTACCTCATTGTCAGATGCTCTATATGCAATTAGGTTTCCTGCATCGTCGTGTGCCTCTACTGTAAGATGACCCATCATTAAGCCAGTTGGCACTTCGTAATTCAGGATAGTTCCACTGTTTGATGTTGCAGCGTCACTAAATACACCTGATAATGATAAGCCTAATCCGCCAGTAGTAACAGCTAAAGCTGCTACCAAAGCAATGATTGTCGAATTCGATTTCATTGGATCGTGATTCTCATAGATCTTTATAACTGGATCTGATCATCTTTAAAAATTATAAGCGTTTTACTAACTTACTAACTAATTAGGCTCACTATCAATCTGATCGCATTTGTAACTAATACTTGGAGTAAATCACTATAAGATTTAGTGTCTAAAATGATCAAAATTGTAGTCAAATAATTCTCTCTTGTGTAAATAGCCTGGCTGTGATATTTGTGAAGAATTATTTCTAAAATCATGATCAAAAGAGCAAAAAAGGCCACCTAAAATGGGCATATCATACCGTAAAACTGACAAATTTCACATAAAATTACTAGTATTCTAGGAAATTTTTACCTTACGTACTACTACATGATCTCCTTCTAATCCAACTTTCACATAGTCACCCTTTTGCATCTCAAGATACTTACGAAATTGTCTAGGAATGGATATTGTACCACCAGATGTTATCTTAACCAACTCTTCAGGAATCTCACTCATATTTCATATCATGATATCTAATATTAATTGCTTATGTTTTTAATTATTTCATAAATTATAATAGCGATCTCACGAAATTCCTAAAAAATCATCATATCAAATTCTAGGATGAATTAATGGTGATATACGGGCATTATCTTCAGGAAAATTTGTTGTTGTTTTCGTCATAGGTTTTGGTATGCTCGTCAATTGGATTATTTAGTTAAAATAGTTCAAAATAGTGGTTTACAAAAAACAGTTAAGGAGTATCTCCAATTTCTAATCCTTCTGATATGTCCACTGTATATTCTTTGGATTCCTCAACCACAATCTCAACCTCATCAGATAATTGAACATCAATTGGAGATTCATCCATTTCTCCTGGGACTAGCAATATTACTGCTAGTGCAATAAGACCAACTCCAACTCCAATTCCTACTGATATGCCTTTACCCAATTCATTATTCTTTTACCTGAAAATTATTAAAGATTAAGTGAACTAACTTATTTACCGAAAACACAAAAAAAGTACATTGCAGACAATTATAGGAATTATAGGAATTATAGCATTTTGCATGACTATGTCATCGAATACTGCATTTGCTGATGACCCTATCAAAGTTACCCTTTCTCACACCTTTAATGATGTAATATTTGATGGGGAATGGTCATTTAAGCAAGAATGGAAGACATCTTCTTTAGACGAGTTTAGATTTAATGGTGATGACTTGGTCTTACGAACTGCACATCAGGACGATTACATGTATGTGATGATTAATGTCTTAGGCGATGTTACATATCATCATATGGCAGATAGGGCAATTGTATGCTTTGATGGGAAAGAGACATCAAATATGGCAGATGAGTCTGATTGGTGTTATATGGCATCAAGAGGGTCTAATAGTGGTAAAACGTTAAACGGAGGTTCTCCAATACATAGAACCTCTCATTTTAACATACAAAAGAATCATCCCGATTTTATAGCAATTGGAGGAACATCTGGGGAAAATGACCGATATATGAGAATTCCACATGCAGCATATGAGTTCAAGATTCCGATAGAACAGATCGGATTTGAAGACGAGTATGGGTTTTTCATGCAGGTATTTGATGGTGATAATGTGATGACTTATCCAAATGAGCATTCTGGTAAATATCCACAAAAAATTCCATCCCCAAAACAATGGGGGTTAATGATATCACCAGCAAATGAGATCACATCAGAACACTTTAATCAAAATTAAAGAGGCATGAATTTATGAGAATATTACAACTTCATTGTGATAATATAACATACGAACCGACAAAAAAAGAGATACAGTCTGCTGAAGAAATTGATCCAAAATCTGTCTCAATTGATGAGGTTGTTGTTTGCTTTGTGGCAGTAGAAAAGGATGACAATGAGGATATTGCAAAAGATGCCATATCACAAATTCAGGAATCAATGAAAAAAATTGGATGTCAAAAATTATTACTATATCCTTATGCACATCTAAGTTCAAACCTGGCATCACCATCTACTGCGCTATCTTTACTAAAATTGATGGAAAGCCAATCAGAAGGACTAGATGTAAGTAGAGCACCATTTGGCTGGACAAAATCATACAATGTTAAAGTTAAGGGACATCCTCTTGCGGAGAGCTCAAAAGTAATCACATCTGATTCAAAAAAAGAAAAAACATCTACTGCGTTAGAATCAGAATCTAAAATCAAGTCATATTGGTATATTATGACTACTGATGGTGAGATGCAGGAGCTTGATAAATTCAATTTTACAAGCCATAAAAAACTGGAATCATTAGCAAAATACGAGTCAGTGAAGAAACGTAGTGTTGATGAGCCACCACCTCATGTTGCATTAATGAAAAAACTTGCTATTGCAGACTATGAACAGGCATCTGATCAAGGGAATATGCGATTTTTTCCAAATGGGCGATTAATAAAATCCCAATTGGAGCAATATGTCACAAACATGGTAAAGCAATATGGTGGATATGAGGTTGAGACTCCTATAATGTATGATTCACATCACCCAAGTATGGAAAGCTACTTCAATCGATTTCCTGCAAGACAGTATAGTATAGATTCAGAGGGGAAACATCTTTTCTTACGTTTTGCAGCATGTTTTGGTCAATTTTTAATGGCACATGATTTCCAACTTTCATACAAAAATTTACCATACAGGCTATACGAACTTACACGTTATAGTTTTAGAAGGGAACAATCAGGTGAACTAGTTGGTCTACGAAGGCTAAGAGCTTTTACTATGCCAGACTGTCATGCGTTTTGTAAGGATATGCCACAGGCTGTTGAAGAATTCAGAACAAGATTTGATTTATCACGTAATGTGTTATCTGGAATAGGAATAGAACAGGATGATTATGAAATGGCAATAAGATTCACTGAGGATTTTTACAATGAAAACAAGGAATTAATCATAGAAACTGTAAAAAAAATTGGTAAACCTGTACTTGTAGAAATGTGGAAAGAACGATTCTTCTACTTTGTTCTGAAATGGGAATTTAATTACATAGATAATTCAGGCAAGGCATCTGCATTATCTACTGATCAGATAGATGTTGAGAATGGTGATAGATATGGAATTGAATTTATTGATGAGCAAAACAAACCACAAAACCCAATAATATTACATAATTCACCTAGTGGAGCAATTGAACGAGTCATGTATACATTACTTGAGAAGGCTTCTACAGATTCCAGAGAAGGAAGAAAGCCACAGTTACCATTATGGCTTGCACCAACACAAGTTAGGTTAATTCCATTGAAGGAGGAATTTTTAGATTTGGGTAAAAAAATCTCAGATCTGTTATCAAAGAATAACATTCGTGCTGATATTGATGATCGTAATGAAAGTATTGGGAAAAGGATACGTGATGCAGAAAAAGAATGGATTAGATATATTCTTGTAATTGGTGAAAAAGAAAGCATCTCAAAATTAACTATTCGTGATAGGAATACGAGTAATGAACGAGAAATGAATTCTGATGAATTAGTTAATGAGATTCTTAGTCAAATTAACGATAAGCCATTTTCCTCACTAAACCTTCCATTATTGGTTTCAAAAAGACCAATTATTCAGGTATGAGTTTATTTTCTGGAAGTTTTTCAATCTCAGTAAGATGAGTTACAAAGATTTGTACTTGACAAAGTCACCACATATCATTAGTCCAGATGATACCACTGATCCAATCGCAACCATTTTTGGAATACCATTTGATTCAACACATTCTTACAAACCAGGATGTCGTTTTGGACCTGATGCAATACGTGATGCGTTTAATAATATTGAAATTTTTCAGCCAGAGTTTGGCGTTGATTTGGAGCTAGCCAATATTCAAGATCTTGGGAATCTAAAACACACTGTGGTGGCAACAGAAATGTTGTCAATGGTAGAAAAAACTACAGCAGAACTTCAAAAAAATAGCAGACAATTGATAATTCTTGGTGGCGAACATCTCTTAACACTTGGTTCTTACATGAGTTATCCAAAAAATACTGGTTATGTTGTTTTTGATGCACATTATGATTTACGTGATGAATATGCAGATATCAAACTAAGTCATGCAGCATATCTACGACGAATTGTTGAGAAACGTGGTGCAGATAATATCATACATGTTGGTGCAAGAGCATTTGTAAGTGAAGAGCTTGCGTTTCTAAAAGAACATAATATTAAAACAATTTCTGACAAAGAAGTTCGTGACGGAGACGGCCCTAAATTACTTGGAGAGATGACCTCCAACTTTGATAATCTTTATGTTAGTATTGATTTAGATGTTTTAGATCCAGCATTTGCACCTGGGGTTGGAAATCCTGAAGCAGTAGGAATAACATCAAGGGAATTATATGATATGATTACATCATTGCAAGACAGAAACATAAGTGCAGCTGACATTGTTGAGCTTAATCCTTCATTTGATAATGGTTCTACTGCATCATTTGCTGCAAAGATGATATCAACTATAATTGCGATGAATAATGCTAAACAATCTTAGAGAATCATTAAAACCCACTTTAGAAAAAATTGGGAAGACATTCGCAGCAACTGGCATTTCTCCAAATGCATTTACTGGGATTGGTCTTGGGCTTGCTTTTGTGTCAGCCATAGTTTATGGCATAAATCTCGAGCATTCATTAATAATCGGCGGGATTATTTTACTGATTTCTGGGTTTTTTGATATAGTTGACGGTCAAGTTGCAAGATTTGCAAAGAAGATTACAAAGAAAGGTGGATTTATGGATTCAATATTTGATAAGATTGCGGAAGTTGCAATATTTTTTGGCATTCTAATTGGAAATTATGCTGACCCATATTTGGTAATAATCGCGATAACATTATCACTATTGGTTAGTTATATGCGTGCAAAAGCTGATTCTATGAATATAAAATTACAAGGAGTAGGAATTGGGGAGCGTGCGGAGAGATTGTTAGTTATTGCAATTATTGGAATTATTGGGTTCATGGACGCTGCCGTGGTTATAGTAATTATAATTGCAGCAATAACATTAGGCCAAAGAGTCATTGCAATATCAAAAAATAAATGATTTTACCGTAATTTAGTATGATCTCTTCTTTTTGAAGCTGATCTAATTTTTAGAACCTTGAAGTGAATTGCACATGAAATACAGTACCACTTGAGAATTTTTGGAGATGCAATGTATGTCCCTTGCGCTCTAAGTTCTTTTGCTAATTGATGCTCAACCAGACTAAGTCTAGATGTTACTTTTTTTGCTTTATCTTTTGGAACAGTTTGCCCACAATTTGTACATTGAACAACACCAGAGGAGCCTTTTCCTCCCTTCTTTCGTCCTCTACTGGCACGTTTTAATGGCATGTTGCTGAGTAAATTTTCTTACTTATAAATGAGTTAAAACATTCAATGATTTCCATAATCAAAAAAACTAAATCATCATTAATTTTTTAAGGATTATGAAAATTGGAATTTATTCAAACTGCACAGTTGACACAATAATTTTAAACAATCTGAAATCTGAATATCCTGGTGGTGCTGGATGTTATTGTGGATTAACTGCAAAAAAATTAAAACATGATGTTAGTTTGCACACGAGATTTGGAAATGATTTTCCATTAGAATCATTTTTGTTAGAAAATAAAATCAATATTATTGGTGGTTTAACAGAAAAATTAACTACTAAATTCTCAATTGAGATTTCAGGCTCAGAAAGGAAGTTAGTCCTAGAAGATAATTGTACTAATATTGAATATCAAAAAAATAATTATGATGGTGTAATTGTTAGTCCTGTATTTGATGAGATAACAAATGATGTTTTTAATTCATTGAAAAATGATTCTAATTTTATTATGCTTGATCCACAGGGATTTATCAGAAGAATTAACTCAAAGAAAGAAATATTTCTTGAAAAAACTAACATAAACTTAGAAAAAATATCCGCTATCAAATTAAATCCAGAGGAATTATCGTGTTTAACTAATGATACTGCAGAACAAGGAATGAAGAATATTCAAAGTAGAGGCGTTGATTATGTTTTATACACAAATAATAGAGAAATTAGTTTGTTGGTAGAAGATAGACTATATACAATAACATTACCAAACATAAAACTTAATGACACAACAGGTGTTGGTGATATTTTTTCATCAACATTTTGTTGTACTATGTTAAAAGAAAATGATTTTCTTTGGGCTCTATGTTTCGCAGGTGGTGCAGCACAGGCGGCATTAGATTCAAATAAAATTGGCGTATCTAAAGTTCCTGAAAAAAATACAGTTGAGACTAATGGTTCTTATTTTTATAACATGGTTAAATTTAGGCAGATCTAATTACTATAAAGTATGAAAGTTGGGATAACTGGCATTGGATTAACAGATTCATCCAATAAGATAATTAAAAAGGATTTAGAGGATGAAGGAATATCCACGTTCACCTTAAATCAAAAATCAAAATTAAATCAATTTGACTGTGTAATTGTTTTAGGTGGGGATAGAGGAGTTAGAAACTATTTTCATAACATAATTGATTTGAAAACACCTGTACTTGGAATTAATGAATCTGAATCAAATGGATTTCTAGCACAGATTGATCTTAAAGAATTTCCATCATACATTAATAGATTAAAAAAAGGAAATTATACAATAGAAAAAGTACCAAGGTTAGGTGTTAAAATTGATGGGAAAGATGCATTTCCTGTACTAAATGACGTTGCAGTTTTTCCATCTAAAAGTGCAATGTTAATGGAATATAGTTTACGAGTAGACGGTGATGAGGTTTGGCATGATAGTAGTGATGGAATTATAGTATCTACACCAATTGGCTCATCGGCATATTCAATGTCTGCTGGAGGACCTGTAATTTTTCAAGATTCAAATGTATTTGGAATCATATCTGTAAATTCACTTGATGTTATTCGTAGACCACTTATTGTATCAAATACTAGCCTAATTGAGATTGATGAAATTTCGTCAAGATTACATTGTGAAGTTGTTCTTGATGGAATAGATCGATTCAAAGTTAGTAGGATTGTTGAAGTAGAAAAATTTCCTCCTCCTGCACAAATTGTTAGAATGAAAAAAGATTCAACTGCAATTTCTGCACTCGCTAGAAAAGTTAAACTTGCTGAGGAATTATTTAACATGCCACCAAGTTCTAAACTTTTACTAAAAATTTTAGAATATGAAGGAGCAATGACACAAAAAGAATTAACTAAGAAAACAATGTTGCCGGATAGAACTGTAAGGATGGCAATGAGTCATTTATTAGAAAAAGGCTATGTGACAAAAAAAGTCTCTATTAGAGATTCAAGACAAAAGATTTACGAAATATCAAAACTTAGTTAATTTTCTGCTGCAGCATTAATGAATGCCTTGAATGTATTTTCAGGATGTCCAGGTCTACTATTGAATTCTGGGTGGTATTGCACACCCATGAAAAATTTATGTGATGGTATTTCAAGTATTTCCATTCTCCTTCCATTATCACTATCGCCAGAAAATATCATTCCATTTTTACTAAATTGATCAAGATATTTTGTATTGAATTCATATCTATGCCTATGTCTTTTGGAAATTATCTCAGTTTGATAAATTTTCTGTGCATTAGTATCATCTTTAATTTTAATTTCGTTTGCACCTAATCTTAGCGAACCACCCATATCAGTCACATTATCTTGTTCTGGGAGTAAATCAATTATTGGATATTCTGTTTTATCGTCAATTTCAGTTGAATTTGCGTTTGAAAGATTACAAGCATTTCTTGCAAATGATACAGCAGCTAATTGAAATCCAAAACATATTCCAAGATATGGTATGTTTTTTTCACGAGCCAAGTTCGCAGTTTTAATAATTCCCTCAGATCCTCTAGTTCCAAATCCACCTGGCACTAAAATCCCATTATATTTTTGAAGTTCATCAATATTTCCATTAAACGTCTCAGAATCAATCCAATCTATTTCAACGGGTTTACCAATTGATGCTCCAGCATGTTTTAGCGCATGATTTACACTAACATAACTATCAGCAAGTGTAACATATTTTCCAACCATTGCAATCTTGATTGGATTATCATTTGGATTCATTGAATTGACAATTTTATTCCATTCATCCCAATTTTCTGATGCATCAATATATCCAACCTTTTCAAATTTTTTGAAAATAACATCTACAAGTCCTTGTTCAAATAATATTTGTGGAACCATAAAGATTGATTTCACATCATGGCATGATAATACATCATTTGTTGTAACATTAGTAAACATAGAAATTTTCTTTTTAGTTTTTTCCTGCAATTCTGATGAACATCTTACACATAATAGATCAGGCTGAATACCAATTCTTCTTAATTCTTGAACACTGTGTTGTGTTGGTTTTGTTTTCTGTTCACCCACAACGTCAAGTGATGGTGCTAAGGTAACATGAACAAAAATAACATTATTTTGACCATCTTCTACTCTAATCTGTCTTAATGCTTCTAGAAATGGTAAACTTTCAATATCACCAACGGTCCCACCACACTCTACTATTAGAATATCTAGTTGCTCATCTTTTGCTATAGTTCGTATTCTATTTTTTATTTCATCAGTGACATGAGGTATAATTTGTACGCAAGCACCAAGGTACTCACCTTTTCGCTCAGCATCAATAACAGTTGAATAAATTTGTGCGGTTGTGATATTATGAGATTTTGGTATATTTTGATTTAGAAATCTTTCATAGTTTCCCATATCCATATCACATTCCCCACCATCTTCTGTAACAAAGACTTCACCATGTGCTATTGGATTCATCGTGCCAGCATCATAGTTTAGATATGGATCAATTTTTACACATGAAACTTTTTGATTTGATAATTGTAATAACTTGGAAATTGATGAGGAGACTACACCTTTACCAAGACCGGACATAACTCCGCCTGTGACAAAAATGAACTTCGTCTGCACATAATAGTCAATATTCTCCTATTTTTATTCTATTCGCTTTATTTGGTTTGATTTTTTAATTTTTTTGTGAATGAGCAAATCTTTTTTTCTAGTTTTGATGATGGGGTATTTTCCATGATTTTGATATTTGCGCTGCCAACAATAATTGCATCTGCTCCAATCGAGGCATATTTTTTCACATCACGTTCAGTAGAGATGCCAAATCCAACACCAACAGGTATTTTTTGACCAACTGAGCGTTTAGTGGATTTTAATGCATCAATTGTGTATTGATGAATTTTTGTTTGAACACCAGTTGTTCCAAACACTGCTACCATATACAAAAAACCAGAACTTGCATTTGCGATTTTATTTAGCCTATCTTTTTTTGTATTGGGTGATACAAGAAATATTGTATCCATTTTTTGTGATTTAGCTGCATTTAGATAATTTTTTGATTCTTCAATTGACATATCAGGTAGAATTAATCCATCAATTCCAGCATTTTTTGCACGTTTAATGAATTGTTGATATCCTTGTTTATACAAGATATTTGTGTATGTCATTAATATCAAAGGAATGTTGGTTTGTTTACGAATTTTTTTCACAAGTTTGAAAAATTTTTCAATTTTTGTTTTATTATTCAATGATCCTGTACTTGCTTTTTGTATTATAGGACCATCTGCTATAGGATCAGAAAATGGAAATCCAAGTTCAATTATATCAGCACCACCTTTTACAATTCCTTTAACAGATGATAATGTTGCATTATCATTTGGGTAACCAACCATTATGTAAGACACCAGTGCCTTTTCCTTTCTTAATTTAAGTTCGTTAAATTTTTCTTTTATCCTTGACATTTTTTTTTAGATACTCCTGTACAATGTTGATGTCTTTGTCACCACGACCTGATAATGTGACTACAATTGATTCTGATTTTTTCATTTTCTTTGCGATTTTTACTGCATATGCAATTGCATGTGCCGATTCTAGTGCTGGTATGATACCTTCCACTCGTGTAAGTAAAAGAAACGCATCAATTACTTCATCATCAGTTATTGCTTTGTATTTTACGCGTTTTTCATCTTTTAGATAGGAATGTTCTGGACCAACTCCAGGATAATCAAGACCAGCAGAAATACTATGCGTTTCTTGAATTTGGCCTTGTTTATCTTGCATTAAGTATGTCATCATTCCATGCAAAACACCTTTTGTTCCGGCTGAAAGTGGGGCTGAATGTTGCAATGTGTTTAATCCTTTTCCACCAGCCTCTATTCCAATAATTTCAGCTTTAGTCTCAATTAATGGATAGAATGTTCCAATTGCATTAGAGCCACCACCAACACATGCAATTACTGTATTCGGAATTTTTTTCATCTGTTTTTTAATTTCATTTCCAATTACTGATTGAAAATCACGTACCATCAATGGATATGGATGTGGACCAACCGCAGATCCAAGTAGATAATATGTTGATTCAACATTAGTAATCCAATCTCTCATTGCTTCATTAATAGCATCCTTGAGAGTTTGTGAACCTGATTTAACAGAATGAACTTTTGCACCAAGTAATTCCATCCGAAAAACATTTTGTTTTTGTCTTTCAGTGTCTACATAACCCATGTAAATTTCTGCTTCAAGTCCAAGGCATGCACATGCCATTGCAGTTGCTACACCATGTTGTCCTGCACCAGTTTCCGCGATAATTCGTTTCTTGCCCATTTTTTTTGCAAGAAGTGCTTGTCCCAATGTATTGTTTATTTTATGTGCACCACCATGCAGTAAGTCTTCTCTTTTTAGATAGATCTTAGCACCACCAGATCTTTTTGTTAAGTTCTTTGCAAAGTATAGTGGAGTTGGTCTTCCAGCATAATCGATAAGGAATTTTTTTAATTCTTTCTTGAATGCCTTGTCATTTCGTATTTTCATATATTTTTTTTCAAGTTCCTCAATAGCAGGTGCTAGTGTTTCAGGAATGTATTTCCCGCCAAAGTCACCAAATCTACCATCTTTTGGAATTCCTATCTTCATATTGCATTCACCAAATTTTGTACAGTTTGTTGTATATCATTTGATTTCATAATACTGCTACCTACTAAATATCCATCAACGCCAGATTTATGAAGAAATTGAATATCACTAGAAGTTGATATTCCACTTTCTGAAATAACTAATTTTGTTTTTTCTGTGTTTTCCAAGATTTTTTTCGTTGTATTCAAATCAATTTCTAGTGTGTCTAGATTACGGTTGTTTATTCCTATAATGTCTGCATTAGTATTGCAGGAATTTTCAAATTCTTGCTTTGTATGGGCTTCAATCAGTACTTTTAGACCTAAATTATGACCATATTCAATTAAACCATCAATATCATTTATCATGCCATTATCAAAAATTGATTGGATTAAGAGAATGTAATCAGCACCAATTTTTTTTGCGGCGTCAATTTGAATTTTATCAATTATTATATCCTTCATTAGCATTGGTACATCTACTGCCTTTCTTACATTCATGAATAATTCTGGTGAACCATTAAAGAGGAATGGCTGTGTTAAAACAGACAATGCTGTAGCACCACCGTTTATCATTTGTTTTGCAATATCAATCGGATTAGATACTTTTCTTATTTCACCTAATGCTGGTGATGAAAACTTTACCTCAGTAATCAGTGCGGCATGTGTTGAATTTTTAATCTGTTCACTAAGAACAATTTTTGATGGATTTAATGAACTAGATATGTTATAGACATTTTGTTCAATTGCAGTTTGCGAATTTTTTACAAGTTTCTCTAAGATATTTTCTATAATTTTTCAACTCCTTCTAATTTCTCCATCCCATCACAGTGTTTTGTGAATTCTTCTAATTTATCAAAGGCTTTTCCACTTGAAATAGTTTCTAACGCTAATTCAATTCCATCTTTAAAATCATTACATATGCCTGATATAATTAATCCACCAGCAGCATTTAATGCAGTTATTTCTTTCATTGTTTTGTTTGAATTATTATTTAGCACACCAACAAATGATTTTATTGCATCCTCTTTATTCTTGATTTGAATATCAGAAATACTTCCTTTTTGCAATCCATATTCTTCTGGGTTAAGTGTGAATGTTGTTATATTATCATCTTTCAATAAACAAATTTTATTATTTGATGTAGTTGATAGTTCATCCATACCATCATCTGATCTTACACTCATTATTGTCTGTGAATTTCTTTTTTGTAGAAGTTTAACAATTCGTTGTAAAAATTCATCTGCAAATACACCAATCATCTGATTTTTTACTTGTGCAGGACTACTAAGTGGACCAAGTAAATTAAATGCAGTGCGCCCACTAATTATTTTTCTTGCACCAGCAACATTTTTCATTGCTGGATGAAACTTCTGTGCAAACATGAACCCAATTCCTAACTTTTCAATCATATTTGTTATCTTAGTGTAATCTGAGTCTAAATTGAAGCCAAAATACTCAAAAATATCAGCACTGCCTGATACACCAGAGACAGAACGGTTACCATGCTTTGCCACATATCCACCAGATGCAGCTACAACAAATGACGCTGCTGTAGAAATGTTAAATGTTTTCATTTTATCTCCTCCAGTTCCACACATGTCAATTATTTTCTTTGGACAATTTGGTGATATATGGACTGAGAACTCATTCATTTTATCTAGCATTCCTAAAAGTTCATCATCAGTTTCACCTTTTTTGCTGAGGCTTTGTAGAAATGTTGCGACAATCTCATCACGATGATTACCATTAAGAATTTCATCCATCACAATTTTCATTTCATCAAATGAAATGTTTTGATTATCTTCAAGTGATTTTGTTAGTTTTTCAAGCATTTTTTACCCTCTCAATAAAGTTCCCAAGAATTTTTGTTCCTTCATCAGTCATTATAGATTCGGGATGAAATTGTACACCTTCAATCAAATATTTTTTATGACTAACTCCCATGATTTCACCATCATCCTCTGCAATAGCAGTAATTTTTAATGAATCTGGAATCACTGTTTTGTCTCCAACTAATGAATGGTATCTGGTTGCTCTAAATGGATTTTTTATTCCACTAAACATTGAATCATCATAATGTTTCACTTGACTTGTTTTTCCATGTCGAACATTTCCTGCATTAACAACTTTTCCACCAAAGCATGAAATTATTCCCTGATGACCAAGGCAGACACCAAGAATTGGTGTTGTTGGTCCAAGTTCCTCTATAACTTGTTTGCATACACCAAAGTATCTTTTATCATCAGGAGTCCCAGGACCTGGAGAAATGATTATTGCATCATAATTACCATCTTTTATCTGATCAATTGTGAGTTGATCATTTCTAATTACATCTGATGTAACTCCAAGTTCACCTAGTCTTTGTGCTAAATTATACACAAATGAATCATAATTGTCAATTATTAGGAATTTCATTTTATAGCCTCTTTTAGTGCAGTTAACATTGCATTTGCTTTATGTTCTGTTTCATTTAGTTCATTTTTTGCAATTGAATCAAAAACAATTCCAGCTCCTGCTTGAACGAATCCTGAGTCGCCATCAGCAAAAATACTTCTTATCGCAATAGCAAAATCACAACATCCGTTAAACGAAAAATATCCTACAGCACCAGCATATGCGCCTCTAGATTCTGGTTCAAGCTCATCTATTATCTCCATTGCTCTAACCTTTGGGGCACCTGAAACAGTGCCTGCTGGGAATACCGCTTTGAATGCATCATACATATCATATTTTTTGCTTAATTTTCCAACTACATGTGTAACTATATGTTGTACATGACTGAATTTCTTAACTTGCATGAGATCTTTGACGTGAACAGTTCCATAGTCACAAACTCTTCCTATATCATTTCTTCCAAGATCAACTAGCATGGTATGTTCAGCCAATTCCTTCTCGTCATTGATGAGTTCTATCCTCATTTTTTCATTATCATCTTGGTCATCAGTAATTTTTCTTGTTCCAGCAATTGGAAATGTTTCTATCTGATCACCAGTTACACGGATTAACATTTCTGGACTAGATCCAATTATTGTTTTTTCATTCATCTTCATGTGAAATAGATATGGTGATGGATTCAATGCGCGAAGTTTTTGATAAACCTTGAGGTAGTCACCAGTTGCATTAAATGAAAACTTTCTAGATAGAACAACTTGAAATATATCACCATCATAGATGTATTTTTTTGCTTTGTTGACAATACCTGTAAACTTTTCCTCCTCTAGGTTATTTGTGATTTCTGACATTGAGAAATCATCAAATGTAGATTCCGATGTTTTTATCTTATCAACTCTGTTTTCATTATAGTAAAAATAGAGTGTTTTTTTCTTTTTATTGTCAACAAGTATTCCATCTGTATAAATTCCAAATTCCATAATTGGCTTTTTTGTATCATGTGCAGATGGAATTTTTTCCCATAATCTTATTGCATCATAGTTAATGTTACCAACTGCTCCACCCAAATATCGGTATGATTGTTCATCAGTCTTTAAAACTAGGTCTTTTATTGCATCGAGTGGGTCTGCTGTAAGAATTGTTTCAATACTACCATCTCTTTTTTGTATAGTTACTCTATCAAAATATCCTTTTACAATAAATTCAGGATCAAATCCCATGATTGATGTTTCAGCTAATTCCTCTGGTCCTGTAAGTGATTCAAATAAGAATGAGTGGGAGTAATTACGCGAAATTTTATTATAGATTTCAAATGGACTCGCAGTATAGTCTAGAGAAATTATACTAGGAATGCTTGTGCGTCCAAAGATGTCCACCCATGCGAGGAATCAAATCTTATCCGTATTTAAATTATGTAAGTAAAGAATCAAACAAAATGAACGATCTAATATTAGATCGAGATAATGATGAGAAAACCATGAGTGGAATAACAGAAGGAATGCATAAAATTGCAATTCATTCACAACTAATTGGTCTGAAAACACTCCTAAAAATCTCAAATTCTGTAGGAAGACAAGAATAAAATTTTGATTTTAGGCGTGTTTATTACCGTATAGTACCGTACCCTTAAATAAGTGATCGGTGTATAGAATGTATGAGCTATAAGACATGCCAAAAATGTGGTACAAGTGGTTTAAGATGGAATCAAGTTTACCATCAAATAACTGGTAAATGGAAATTAGAAAATCACAGAGGATGTTCTTTAACTCAGTAATTTGCTGGTTTAGTTATTGCACCATTTGCGGCAGAGCCTACTAGTGATGCATATTTAGCTAGTGCACCAGATTTGTAGTTTGGTTCTGGTCTTTTCCATTCTTTTTTTCTTTTCTCCAATTCTGAATCTGATATGTGAAGTGTTATGCTATTTTCATCTGTATTTATGCTTATTTCATCTCCATTCTTAACAAGTGCAATTGGTCCACCAACAAATGCTTCTGGTGCAACATGTCCAACCATAAATCCACGTGTTCCACCAGAGAATCTTCCATCAGTTACCATCGCAACTTTTTTGCCAAGACCTTGACCAACAAGCGCTGCAGTTGTTGCAAGCATTTCCCTCATACCAGGACCACCTTTTGGCCCTTCATATCGTATTACAACAACATCTCCTTCTTCGATTTCCCCTTTTGCTACAGAATCAAATGCATATTCCTCTCTATCAAAGACTTTTGCTTTACCAGTAAACTGTGTCATTTCTACACCTGCGGTTTTAATTACACTCCCTTCTGGCGCTAAACTGCCTTTTAGAATAACTGCGGTACCAACATTATGTAATGGGGATTCAACTGATTTAACAATTTTTTGTTCTGGAACTTCTTGTATAGACATACCATCTAAATTCTCTTTAATTGTCTTACCAGTTACTGTTATTGTATTTGCATGAAGAAGATCATTGTCCAAAAGTTTCTTCATAACAAAAGGGATTCCTCCAATTTTATCTAAACCATTCATTACATAGTTACCACCAGGCTTCATATCTGCAATATGTGGTGTTTTCTTTCGTATTCTTTCAAAGTCATCATATGTTAGTTTTATTCCAGTCTCATTAGAAAGTGCAAGTAAATGCAATATACCATTTGTTGAACCACCAACTGCATTTAACATGGTTATTGCATTTTCAAATGCTTCAAATGTCAAAATATCTTTAGGTTTTATGTTTAATTCTAGTAATTTTACACATGCTTTGCCAGTATCAGAAACAATCTTTTCTCTTCTTTCATCTTCTGCAGGTGGGCTTGCACTACCAGGTAATGCCATGCCTATCGCCTCAGATATTGATGCCATCGTATTTGCAGTGAACATTCCACCACAAGAACCAGCATTTGGGCATGCTGTATTTTCAATATTTTTTAATTCTTCCAATGTAATTTTACCTGAATCATATGAACCAACTGCTTCATACACATCTACAACAGTAAGCTCTTTTCCATCTAACATACCAGGCATTATTGTACCACCATAAACAAAAACTGATGGAATGTTCAGTCTTGCCATTGCCATCATAGTTCCAGGTAAACTTTTGTCACATCCAGCAATACCAACTAATGCATCATATTGATGTGCACGAACCATAAGTTCAATTGAATCAGCAATCACTTCTCTACTAACTAATGACGATTTCATCCCCTCATGTCCCATTGCAATTCCATCACTGACAGCAATAGTACTGAACTCTCTTGGCGTTGCACCAGATTCTGTTACTGCATATTTTGCTTTTTCAGCTAATTTTGGTAGGTGGATATTACATGGTGTAGCTTCATTACCAGTGTGACATACACCAATGAATGGTTTACTAAGATCATCGTCAGTTAA
>CACLNC010000014.1 GCA_902608175.1 uncultured marine group I thaumarchaeote
GATGGTCAGAATGGATTTACTGAACTTAATGGAGCACGTGGTGTTGACACATTTGTCATTGGCTCTAGCACCTACGCCATAGTTGCAGCCAGAGCTGATTTCGGCGTGCAAATTATTGACATTAGTGATCCAACAGACATTGTGGCAAAGGATGCAGAGACTCGCGGATCAAATGGATTTACTGAACTTGCCGCACCAATTGATGTTGAAACATTTACTATTGGTTCAAGTACGTATGCGATAGTTACGGCAATAAATGATGACGGTGTGCAAATTATTGATGTAAGTGATCCAACAAACATTGTGGCAAAGGACGCAGAGACTGACGGATCAAATGGATTTACTGAACTTAATGGTGCTCATGGTGTTGACATATTTACTATTGGTTCAAGTACGTATGCGATAGTTACGGCATTTTATGATAACGGCGTGCAAATTATTGACATTAGTGACCCTACAAACATTGTAGCAAAGGACGCAGAGACTGACGGAGCAAATGGATTTACTAAACTTAATGGTGCAGAAGGTGTTGAAACATTTACTATTGGTTCAAGTACGTATGCGATAGTTGCAGGAAATCAGGATGGCGGTGTGCAAATTATTGATGTAAGTGACCCTACAGACATTGTAGCAGTAGATGCTGCAACTGATGGTCAGAATGGATTTACTGAACTTAATAATCCTAATGGTGTTGAAACATTTGTCATTGGTTCTAACACGTATGCGATAGTTACAGCAGATCGAGATGATGGTGTACAAATTATTGATGTAAGTGATCCAACAAACATTGTAGCAAAGGACGCTGCAACTGATGGAGGAATATTTACTGAACTTAATGGAGCGCAAGGTGTTGACACATTCACTTTTGGCTCTAGCACATACGCCATAGTTACATCCAAAGATGATGACGGTGTGCAGATTATTGACATTAGTGATCCAACAAACATTACTGCAGTAGATGCTGCAACTGATGGTCAGAATGGATTTACTATGCTTGATGGAACACTAGGTGCAGAAGGTGTTGAAACATTTACTATTGGTTCAAATACGTATGCGATAGTTACAGCAGATCAAGATGACGGTGTGCAGATGATTCAGTTATCAACTGAAGTAGGCGTTGTCACAGAAAAAACTACCAGTGTCTCACTATCAGAATCAATATCACTGACAGATAGTGTTTCTCACGATGGATCTGTTACTGTCTCACTCTCAGAAACTGTATCACTGACAGATAGTGTTTCCAAGGATACTGGTAAGAAACTGTCAGAATCAATATCACTGACAGATAGTGCTTCTAGAGCGGGAGAAACCACTGTTCCACTCTCAGAGACCTTATCATTCAGAGTCTCAGGTGGTGTAACATCTGATGGTTCTGTCAAGTCTACTGTAGAGATTGATGATTCCACTGCAAATGGTCCAGTGTTAATCGACCAAGATCGTTTTGGACAATCAATTGCAAATATTGGAGATCTTGATGGTGATGGAGTTGATGACTTGGCAGTAGGTGCACCTTACGATGATGGTAATGGTGGATCAAACCAGGGCGTGATACATATTATGTTCATGAATGCAAATGGTTCTGTAAAATCAACTGAAGAGATTCACGGTACAACTACAAACGGTCCAACATTAGGTAATGGATGGTGGTTTGGATGGTCAGTTGAAAATGTTGGAGACATTGATGGTGATGGTAAAAATGAAATTGCTGGAGGTGCAATTCTTGATCCTAGTGGAGGTGATCAAAAAGGTGCAGTGAATATTATGTTCATGAATGATGATGGCTCTGGCTCTGTTGATTCAACTGTAGAGATTAACGACTGGACTACAAATGGTCCAACATTAAACAATGGAGATCGTTTTGGATACTCCATTGCAAATATTGGAGACCTTGATGGGGATGGAGTTGACGACTTGGCAGTTGGTGCTGCATATGATGATGGTGATGGAGGTACCAATCGCGGTGCAGTACACATCATGTTCATGGGAGCATCTGGTTCTGTAAAATCAACTGTAGAGATTAACGACTCAACTACAAATGGTCCAACATTAGCCAATTTAGATTATTTCGGACGTTCGATTGAAAACATTGGAGATCTTGATGGTGATGGAGTTAATGACTTGGCAGTTGGTGCAGGAAATCCAGTTGAAAGTGCAACCAAGGGTTCGATACACATCATATTCATGGAAGCAAACGGTTCTGTCAAGTCTACTGTAGAGATTGATGATTCCACTGCAAATGGTCCAACATTAAACAATGGAGATCGTTTTGGATATTCCATTGACAATCTTGGTGATTTGAATGCGGATGGAATTAATGACTTGGCAGTTGGTGCACCTTACGACGATAATTCAAACACAGATCGTGGTGCGATACACATCATGTTCATGGAAGCAAACGGTTCTGTAAAATCAACTATAGAGATTAATGATTCCACTACAAATGGTCCTGATTTAACTAATGGAGATATGTTTGGAACAAGCATTGATCAGGTTGGTGATCTTGACGGTAATGGAGTTAATGACTTGGCAGTAGGTGCATATCTGGATGATGATGATGGTACCAATCGCGGTGCAGTACATATCATGTTCATGAATGCTAGTATTTCCAGAACTACCGAAGTACCACTCTCGGAAACACTCTCATTTACAGATGTTACAAGTAAAGGACAGAGTGTTACACAAACAATTTCAGAATCTATATCACTGATAGATAGTGTTTCCAAATATACTGATAAGAAACTGTCAGAAACAATTGCACTTACAGACAGTACATCTAACGCAGCAAAAGTCTCACTGTCAGAATTAATATCACTGGCAGACAGCGTTTCTAGAGTAGGAGCTAACACTGTCTCACTATCAGAATCAATCTCACTAGATGACGGTATTATCAAGGAAGCTCACATTACACTAACAGCAGAATCTCTATCTCTAACTGACAGTGTTTCTAGAGATCCAAAGGTCTTCCTGATAGAATCTATATCGCTGACAGATGGTGTCTCTAATGCGGCAGAGATTACACTCTCAGAAACAATTTCACTGGCAGACAGTATCTCTAAGAAAGCTGACATCTACATATCAGACTCTGTTGCACTAACAGACAGTACATCTAGAGCAGGAATAAGCACTGTCCCACTGTCAGAATCTCTATCTCTGACAGATAGTGTTTCTGATACTACTTTATCAGCTGACATATCATTATCAGAAACAATAGTCATGGATGATACTATGGCTTTATCTGGAACAGTCAGTGTCTTCCTCTCAGAAATAATTTCACTAGATGATAGTATTTCCAAAGATGCTGACATCACACTATCAACAGAATCTCTATCATTGACAGATAGTGTTTCTAGAGAACCAAAGGTCTTGCTGACAGAATCTATTTCACTGACAGATAGTGTTTCTGATACTATAGCTGCGGACATCTCATTATCAGAAACGATGACACTGGCAGACAGTATCTCTAAGAAAGCTGACATCTACATATCAGACTCTGTTGCACTAACAGACAGTACATCTAGAGCAGGAATAATCAGTGTACCAATATCAGAATCGTTATCACTGACGGACAGTATTTCTAATATTGCAGAGATCTCACTGGCAGAGACTATCTCTCTAGAAATTGGTATGGAATTATCTGGAACAGTCAGTGTCTTCCTCTCAGAATCAATTTCACTAGAAGATAGTATTTCCAAGGGTGCTGACATCTACATGTCAGACTCTGTTGCATTTACAGATAGTACAATTGCTAAACCAACTATCAACTTGTCAGAATCCATATCGCTGATAGATAGTGTTTCTGGAATCAAAGATGCGGACATCTCATTATCAGAGACGATATTACTAGAAGATAGTATCACCAAAAGTTCTGACATTACACTATCAGCAGAATCTCTATCTCTAACAGATAGTGTTTCTGTAGTCCCAACTATCTCACTGTTAGAATCCATATCGCTGATAGATAGTATTTCTTCAAGTAAAGATACTGATACTCCACTATTAGAAACAATATCATTTACAGTTGAAGTGACAACTCCAGAGAACTTCCCTGTCAGTGTTTCAGAAAAGATATCATTTGCAGATGATCTGCTAAGCCCACAACACTTTGCTGAATCCGTATCATTTACAGACACAGTTGTGGTAAAAAGATCACCACTTGCACCAGAACTTCATGGCTTTGGTGCAGATGAAGAAGCAGTTCTAGGGTGGAAAAATCCAGGCAAGAATGATCACACGGCTAACCCTCACCTAGGAATCGATAGGGTAGCAGAGATGACAGATTATCGTATACAACAAAGCTTCGACGGAGGTAACACCTGGATTACGATTAATGATGGAGTTGATGATGCAAAAGGATTCTCCGGATGGCCAAATTACGAAGACGGAGTAGATAATGATGGTGATGGATTTACTGACGAAGCGGATGAACTATGCCCTGCAGCACTTTCACCATGTATTGCAAATGGTGTAGAAGCAACATTCCGCATAATGGCAATCAACAGTGTTGGTCCTGGACCATGGTCAGACGCAGTTAATGTAACACCAGTCTCAGATGATGGTGAGATTATACAGGATTTAACGGTAGATGCAAAGCCAAAAGCAATAAGAGCATCATGGTTCACGGTAGTTGAAGGTCTTACTGATCCTATTATTGATTATCATATACACTACACTCATACTCCAATGAATGATACATCATGGATTCTACATGATGACGGCCATGGTGCTGATCCTGCGTGTATGTCTAGTGGTTGCAGTGTCATCATTGATGATATAGATACGCTTGATGCAACATTTGTAAAAGTTACACCGGTCATTGGAGGAGAACGTAATGGATGTCCAGCTGACGAAGCATTGGGTGGAGATTCACAAATAGCATGGTCTGACCCACTAAAACAAACTCCTCGGGCAATCACTGACTATTTCAAATTCCCTAAAACTACTTCGATCAACCTAGAGTGGGAATATCCAGAAGATGACGGTGGTGAAGAAGTTTGGGCGTATGACATAAGATGGAGAGAGAAAAATATGATGCCTGCAATGCCAGATTTCCCTTGGCAGATGGAGTGGGGCTTGATGGATGCAAGATGGAATTACATACAACCTGACGCATATGGCTGGTACGAATACAAGTTGGCGCCTCTTGTATGGTGGGGAGATGACAATATGGATAATGATGGTGATGGTGAGAGAGATGAAGCAGACGAACAGGTATACGTTGATGGAATAAGACCTGATGCATGGTATCAAATCCAGATTCGTGGAGTAAATAACATTGGAGATGGTCTATGGTCTGCCACTATTGAAACCAAAACAAAAGCAGGTCAGATATATGATTTCAGGAATGCTCATTTCAATGAACATAGCTTCAATTTTGCAGCAGAGGGTGCAGTATACGGTAGTAATATGGGATTTACTGGAACGAAAAACTTTGGTGCAGGACAAACATTTAGCGACAATACAGAATTTGCAGAAGGACAGACGTTTTCCAATGATGTAAACTTTGCAGGTGCTGGCATCAAATTTAGTGGTGCAAACTTCGGCATGGCAACATCGTTTGGTGATGCTGCATCTTTCACTGGAACACAATCGTTTACCGGAACCAACACATTTGGTGATTCAACTGTGTTTGACGGTGCACAGGACTTTAGCTCAGCAGGAATACAGGAATTTGGTGATGGCGTAGAATTCAAGGGAATTACTAAATTTGCAACAGGGCAGACGTTTGGTGAAAACACAAAATTTGCAGAAGGACAGGAGTTTGATGCATCAGCAAACTATGATTTCAATGCGGATGGATTGAGCTTTGGTGCGGGTGTAAAGTTCGGTAAAGCAGTAACATTTGGTGAAGGAGCAGACTTTAGCGGTGGTGTGGTAGAATTGGTCGGAACCAACACATTTGGTTATGGTACAAAATTCGCAGAAGGACAGAGCTTTACTACTACACAAGTGTTTGGTCAGGGCGTTGATTTCGAAGGCGGTATGGAGTTTGCAGACAACCAAGTATTTGCATTAGACTATGACTTTGACGAAACAGGCTTGGAATTTGGTGCCGGTACAGTCTTCTGTGGTAGTGAAGAGATTGGCGCAGGTGCAGAGTTTGATGATGGTGTAGTAGAGTTTGGTGGTGCTATGACATTCAAGTCAGTGGAAGGATTACCAACAAAGTTTGCTGAACAACAGGAATTTGATCACATCATGGACTTTGCTGGAGAAGGTGAGTTTGAATTCGGCGGAGAGACTGAGTTCCAAAAAGGCCAGGACTTTGAGGCAAATGTAGAGTTCAAGGAACTATTTGATTACAATGACATGAAGGATAAAGCATTAAAGTTTCTAGGAGAAGATGTACATTTCTTCATGCCAGAATCAGTTGATATGGGTGGTGTGACCTATACTCCACCACTTTCAATTCCACCAGGTACCACATTTGGTGATGGATTTGACATGGATGACATGTGGACAGATGCAGATGGTGACGGTATGAACGATGAGTACTACTTGTTTGATGAAGGTGTGGAATTTGCAGCAGATACCACATTCCCACCAAACGTAGAATTTGCAAAAGGGTTCTCCTTTGATGACATGGATGGTAAGGAATTCACGTTTATGGAAGGTGTATTCATGGCAGGCGATGATGATGGTGTAATACATTTCCCAGAAGGACAGACAATTAAACCTGGAATATTATGGGGAGCTAAACCAAAGTTTGATTCTGGTGTTGTACTAGAAGCTGGATTAGCGATTCCAGTTAATGCAACGTTTAGTGCTGGACTTCAAATGCCATCATTTGTAGCAGCACCATATGGAATGTTATTAGAATCAATAACGTGTGATGACAGTGACTGTGTGCCAGATCCAGATGCATACTTGGCGCCAGGTGACTTATTACCACCTGGTGTTGATCCACCTCCTGTTGTAAACTTCATCACTGCATCAAACAAAACGTTTGCAAATCCAGGTCTAGGATTTGAGATGGCATTTGATACGGTTGCAAAGGACGGAAAAGTAAGCGTTGACCTAAAGGAACCTACATCAGTTCCAGGAACTTTCGCGGGTTCTAATACAGGACAACGTTCTATGATATTAGGCACTGAAATTTTCCAAAACGTTGGTTCGATAATTGACGTATCAGTATCAACAGCAGAAGCATCAGGTGCTATGACTGTCACTCTGCCATATAACGAAGATGTACTTGGCGGTGAATCAGAAGATAGTATAGTTTTACTGCATTATACTGGAGGTGAATGGGTTACAGTTTCGGATATAACAATTGATAAGATAAATAACAAAGTGTCAGGAACGGTATTATCACTTTCACCATTTACAGTTGGAACACAAACTGGTACAATTTCTTCTGGAGAAACTAGTGGGCGAAGTATCGGAGGTAGTCCAGGAGGTGGAGGTGGCGGAGTAATTACTGGAGAAAGTAACCCTAGCTGGGGTGGATATCCATCATTGAAGATATTTGAAGTTACATATGACACTGATGCAAACATGGTAAGAGTTGTAGTTGGCCCTGAATATGATACGATGGATGTAATAGTTAAAACATCAATGGGATTTGACACTGCAACAAAGGTTGCATCACACCCAATACTTAACCAAGCAATATACGAAGTACAATTATTAACTGATAGTGGACCGCTGCAAGTGTCAGCTGCTGCATTCGTTGGACCTATAGTTATTGAGGCAACTCCGGTGATTACCACCATTTCAGCTGGCACTGAAACAATTCTTCCAGAAGGGGAATTAACTCCACCGCTAATTACCACAACGCCTGATGACTTCCAAAAACCAGATAAATTCATTACAGACAAACAGTGTCCACTTGGAACAAGTTTAGTTAATGGTAAATGTACTCCACAAACACTACAAGAACAGCCACTGCCAGTGCAATTGTTTGTCATCTTATTTTTGGTTTTATTGACAGCTGGATTACTGTTAGCAGGATTGAGAATAAGTAAACGCAAGGCAATTGTTTCATCACAATTACTATTAGAAACAGAAGATGAGTTAATCAGAAAGCCATCGACCCCAGATGTACTACCACCATCAATTAGACTTCCAGAACTAGTTGAAGAAGAGTCTGATCTTATCAAACTGTTACAAACATTACATGAGCAAGAGGTAATACAGGAAAAATTACATCTCTTAGAATCCCAATTATTAGAGTACACAAAAGAAGAGACCGAAATTAGAAAGAGATTAGCAATATTACTACAATTAGTAGAGATTAGAGTTCATCTGGTTCAGCCATTATTACCACAGCAACTCAAACCACTACCAGCACCAAGACGCACATACAAGAAAAAGAGAAAAGTGTTGTCTGATGAACACAAAGCAAAGATTGCAGTTGCAAGAATTGGTAAGAGACAGACTGAGGAGACCAAACAGAAGATTGCAGAATCAAGAACTGGTAGAAAGATGTCTGAAGAACACAAAGCAAAGATTGCAGCCGCAAGAACTGGTAAGAGACAGACTGAAGAGACAAAACAGAAGATTGCAGAGTCAAGAACTGGTAGAAAGATGTCTGAATCAACTAAGCAAAGAATATCCAAATCAAAAAAGACAAGAAAAGATAGAGATGATGAAAAGAGAGCAAAACTAGATGAATTAATCAAACGTTACAACATAGTATCAGACGAGGAGTATTCAGATGAAACATAACTTATCAAATAATTACATGCGATGCTTATTTGCTATACTTTGTTGCATAATGATTATTCCAAGTGTAACATATGCACAAACTGCAGAAAGTGAAGTAGGAACACTGCAACTTGACCAGGAACAATACATACTAAAAAGAACAGGAGAGATATTGGTGAAAATATTTGGAAATGTAGAGCTTGATTACAATCCGCCAAAAGTCCTATTAACTCATACCACCCCAGACGGAGAATCACTCACTCATAATATTAGAACAAATGGAACAGGCTACTATGAATTTTATTTTGTACATGACTGGCACTCCATACAAGGAAATTATGATGTTTTTGTGAGCAAGTCTAATTATCCATACGTTTCACAACTATCAATTGGTACAGTAACATACGAATTGGCACGGGATCCATCATACAAGTCAGATCAACAAATAAAAGAAGAATATTGGATGAATAATGAGGATAAATCCGAAAGGATGGACACGGTGGTGGATGCATTGTATCTTTATGAAAGAATTTGGAATGGTGAACCATTATGGGTGAAAAACATATTTGAGTGGTATTACATGAATCAAATAACTGAAAAAGAAGTCATCTCTACAATTCAATATTTAGTAAAAAATAATATTCTAAAATTAGACTAGTTTTGATATTGCCTAATTATTTTAGATACAATATCACGTTCTTTCTGATGTTCTTCTTCTAAGAGATTCATCTGAGATTTAATTTCAAGTTCTAACATTGAACGATCATAGGTAATCTGGTCTAAACGATTACGATGTTGTCGTACCTGCTCTTCTATTTTTCGTGTATCTTTGTTCTTATTTACAATGTTTAAGCGCTCCAGACGTAATTCTTCCAGTTCCCTTTCTTGTGACACACGCAGTTTTTGCTCATGATCTATTTTTTCTACAAGTTCGTTTTCTTCAGTGGTTAATTGTGATAATTGTTCATTAATAGATAACATTTCATTTTCTTGTAAATCTGTCTCATCTTCAATTTCTTTTGTTAGATGAGTTATTTCTTTTTGTAAGATTCGTTGTTTTGATTTTAATTCATTAATATGTTGCTTTTCAGGAATTTTTGATTTTAATAATGATGTTAATGTTGTTATTTCAAATTTATTTTGTTTTATTAGTTCACTAGCAGAGAGTATGTCTGTAGGTGGAACAAGAGTAGATTCTTTTTTTGGAATATAATTTTTTGCAGACTGTATAGATTTGGCAAGCTCTGTCAAATGATAGCGAGATTTTTCCAATACATCAAGATAATTAGTTTGAGATGAAGTAAGGGACTTGCCTGAATTAATTGATTCTAAAATTATATCTAATGCCTCACGGTTTCCTATATTAGATGAGATTAATTCATTAATGTAATCAACTGTATATTCAGTCATGTCATATGATTATTATCATATCACTTATAATTTTCTAATACTATTGTTATGACTAGTTCTTAGCTAAATCCAGCCCCAAACTGGTCACCTTGCTTGATTGGATCAATATCGGATGATTCCTGCATTTTTAGGTACAAAAATGCCTCGCTTACAATGTCTGTCGAATCAGATTCATTTACACCAAGTGACACTGCAAACTTAGCATAATTTTCCAAAATTCCCATATCTTGTTCATCAAGTGATATATTATCTTCTATTATTTTTTTTGAAATTTTAATGACAAAATTATTACGTGTGTCATCATCCATAATTTACCAAACATTCACTTTGTATTAAGGGAATCAGTTTTCATTATCATCGTGACCAACCACATGTATTTCACAAAAATATTGATCATTCATGTTACAATAATACGTAGAATTTAATTCACACATAGAACATTTTGGTTTCTTTTCCTCTTTTGATAATTTTCTATGATAATACATGCTTCTCATAATTTGGTCATGCCTCAATTTTGGATTTTAAGAAAATAATTGTTCTAGTAATTATGGATGATATTCCTAGTTGATTAGTAAGAAATTTTGTTAAATTAGGAAGTGAATTTTCTTCATATCTCATCTCATTATATAACATTTCTACTTCTCCTTTATCAGATTGTAAAAAAACAGTGATTAAACATTTGTTTTCCTTTTCAATGTACAAACGCATCTCAATTTTCTTAATGATCAATCCTTGCTCTGTGAAATTTTCGGAAGAAAAAATTTCTTGTGATTCATCAGGTATTTTATCAATTCTACTTGGATCAGAAATATCATTAAATTTCATAATATTATGAGAAATTGCTTCTAGAAAAATGGATCATGTAATAATAAACAAAAAAACTTTATTTCCACTCGAAAAATTTGATTAACATGAATCATCATAATTTTCATGGTAACGATATTCCACACATAAATCTGAAACCAGATATGACAATTGAAGATCTGATTGATGTTTACTCATCAACTGGGTTTAATGGCAGACAATTAGGTGATGCAGCCAAATTATATGCAAAAATGATTGAAAATGATTCAACAATTTGTTTAACAATGGCTGGTGCAATGACACCTGTTGGCTTTGGTGGTATTGTTAAAACTCTTATCGAAAATGGTTTTGTTGATTGGATAGTAACAACTGGTGCAAATGTATATCATGAAGATCATTTTGCATGGGGTCTACCTGTAAAGCAAGGACATTTTGATGTTGATGATAATATATTATATGAAAAAGAGATAGTAAGAATCAGAGATGTGTTTGTAAAGTATTATGAAACACTGGAAATAGAAGATCAAGTTATTCAACAAATGTTCAAGGAAAAATTTGATGATAAACCATTTACAACTGCCGAGTTCTGTAATATGATGGGAAATATAACAAAAACAAAGGCAAAATTTCCTGAAAAAAGTTTTGTAACAACTGCGTATGAATATGATGTCCCATTGTATGTTTCTACAATAAAAGACTCATCACTTGCGTTAAATTTGGCGGTACATAGATTAAAGAATAAACAATTTAATCTTGATTTTGTTCGTGAGATTTTAGAACAGGCTGCGATAGTATACAATTCACAAAAATCTGGAATATTAGAATTAGGTGGTGGTGTTCCAAAGAATACAGCACAGCAAACTGGACCATTACTAGATCAAATCTTAAGAAAAGATCATGGCGGTCAAGATTATATTATTCAAATTACTGATGCACGTCCTGATACTGGTGGTCTTTCTGGTGCAACACTACAAGAAGGAAAAAGTTGGGGTAAAGTACAAGATTCACATAATGACCTAATCACAGTTTATGCTGATGCCACTATTGCTTTTCCTATACTTGCGCTGTATGTTTTAAGCAATCAAAAACCACGAAAACACAAAAGACTATACAAAAAACTTGACGAATATTATAAAAGCCTACAAAATGATGCTATTAAAATTCCAGATAAATTTGCTAAGATCCTAAAAGAAAATAAAATTAATCTAGACTGATTGTTACCGTTTTTTCTGTTTAGTCTTTCGTCGTTCTGATTTTTGATCTGCCCATCTCATATGTTTTCCTTTCTTACGTTTTGGCACAAAATATGGCAAACGTGACTCCTCATAAATGATTCTAAAAGAAAATAAGACCCTAATATTTTTTGAAAATATTGGATAAATCATTTGTAATAATTTTGGTTGCGATTGCTGTAATTGCTTTTTCCTCATCAGCTTATATTTTTAGTGAAAACCAAATTATAGAAAACATTAACATGCAAAGTATTTTCTCATCTGATAGAGCAGAATACATCAATAAGATCAATAAATGCCTAGATGAAAATACAACTGTTGATGGCTCTATTGCATTAAATTCATTCACTGCATCGGTTCTACATGACCTAAAAGAACGTGCTCAGACCACGGAAAGTATTGATGAATTAGAGGATATACTAGATCAAGTATACAATGCAACCACTTGCAAACCATAAGAAATTTTCAGAATCTATCATATCTTGAACGCTCTAGATCCCTATCGCCCTTTGTCTCTTTTTTCCATTCCTTATAATGTTCCTTACATAATGCAGTTTTTTTTCCAGATGATGCAATATCTAATCCAGCATCTTCAACTTTTTTTGTATTAAGTGAGCGGACACCTGGATTTTCACATCCAGAAACATTACAAACCGCACCCTTAGCAACAATTCCCATAAAATTAGATTTGAATTATATTATATATATCTGCAATTTGAGTTCTTACAAAAAATTTGATTTATATTCATCACCTAGAAAAATGTTGTATGGGTGGAAATAAAAATAAATCTCCTTCACAACAAGAAAAATCACAAAATAAGAATAAAGAATCTGGAAAAAAAGAAAAAAAGAAAGGTCAAGAATCTAAACCAGATGTTAAACTTACCATTAATGAGAATGAGGCTACAAAAATCATAAAAAATTCAAAAGTAATCACTGTGTTTGAATTGGCAAAACAAACAAACGTGAAAGTTTCAACTGCAAATACTTTTTTAATAAAATCACTTGAAAATGGTTTAGTTAAAAGATTTGGTGGTTTTAGTGGACATCATATCTATCAGCCAGTATCATCATAAAATAATATTTCATCACCAATTGCAGCTTGTTCTAATTCATCAATCCCTGTCAAAATTTTACCAATTGGAGTCATAGATTTACCATTTTTTGTATCTACATAAAAAAAACAAATGCAGTTACCAACAGGATAAAATGCAATATCTCCCCTTTTGAATTCATTCCTTGGTCTTTCTACACCTGATGTAATTTGTATTCCAAAGTATATTCCAGATGTGCCAAATTTATGTACATTTCCTTTAAGTGGAATTGAACGACTGATCATGCCAACTGTTTTTGGTGACAGATGGCGCTTTAATTCACAATTCACTCGAAATTTTCCTTTTATTTCTAACACTAATGAAATACTCGAAACTGAATTATGACTCAATTGTTGTTGATTTACATCAGAATATATAATGGCTTTTACGAAAAAATTTAACTTGTCAAAAACTGAAGATGGACAATACGTAGAGTCTCATAATCAAGATGAAGCTGAATTTGATGAAAAAAATGCAACTCCTGATGTTGATGTTGATGTTACAGAAAATTTAAGCCTTGAAAAAGCAATTGATACTTACAAAAAAATTCGAGAAAATAAAGACGATATTAGTGAAAAAGAACAAGAAACGATTGAAATGGAATGTGAAAAAATAAGAAATAGAGAAATAATTGATGTAGATGAAATACATGAACCAGCAGAAATTGATAGTGAAGGAAAAGTTGTTACTGGACCACCAACACTAACCAGATTCGAGAGTGCTAGGATTATGGGAGCCCGTGCGTTACAGCTTTCATTGGGTGCCCCACCATTCATTTCATTACCAAAAGATGCAACAACTTCTTTGGATATTGCCATAAAAGAGCTTGAAGAACGTGTTATACCAATAACAATTAGAAGAACTCTACCAAACGGTGATTACCAAAATATTCCGATCACAAATTTCAAATAATGAATCATTGATCTATAAAATTTAATACCAATTAATTTGCAAAAACGATATTTGATTGAACAGACGATAAAAAGCGATGATCAGCTAGTGTTCATTGTATATGATGACCCCATTATGGAAAGCGCAATGGAAGTTCTAGAAAAATTTAACCAGACAAATGTAGTTATTTTAAAGGGAAAGGGGAAAACTATACCAGTAGCAGTTGCTATTGCAAATATTATAGAAAGTAATTTCCTTAAGGGTAATTCTAAGATTAAAAAAATTCAACTTGATAGTGAAATACCAGATGATGGTAGAATGATTTCAAATATTGAAATAACTCTGGAAAAAAATAATTAATAAATTTGTCCTGGGCCCTTTAGGAGCATACTTTCACATTCTTTACAAATAGCCTCGTCAATATCAGATTCTAAATTATGATGAATATCACAAATTAACAAACTTGATTTTATATAATTACATAGACCAATAAATTTGGCTAATGTAGATGGTGTATATGATTTATCAGTTGCAATACTATCACAGATTTCAATAATAATTTCAGACACCTGTTTTTCAGCAAGAAGTTTTTTTATTAATTCAGGATCACCGCGTGTACCACGAATGTAATTACTAATAGCAGCCTGTGTCACCCCCAACATTTTTGAGATTTGATCTTCTCGTATTTTGTATTCATTAGCAAGCTTTTTTGCAATTATAGCACGTAATGCAGGAATCAAACTTTTTGATTCAATCTCAGATGGTAGTAACATGTGTTAAAGTGATTTCTATATGATTTAAATTATTTCATTCATAGGTAAAGCTAATAGTATGTTTATGACTACCAAGATAAAATATGAAGTGATATAAAATGGAAAAAGAAATTATAGAGATCAAAAATATTTTAAAGAAAATAATATCTAATTCTGATTCAAAGCACATTGCTTTTTCTGGTGGGCTAGATAGCAGTATAATTGCATCACACCTAAATGGACAGCAAAAAAATGCACTTGTTGTTATAACTGATGATTTTATTTCTAATGATCTAACATACTCACAAATAGCGGCTAAACATTTTGAACTAAAACTTGATATATTTAATGTCAGTTCCCAGAAACTATTAGATGCAGTTGAAGATACAATAAATATTCTAAAAAATTTCAATGATATTGAGATTAGAAATTCGGTTGTCATGTATCTAGCATTTAATGAATTGAAAAACAATGACATTCATGATGTATTAACCGGTGATGGTGCTGACGAACTATTTGCTGGATATAACTTCCTTTTAAATAAATCAGAAAATGAATTGAGGGATGAAATGATAAGGATTAAAAAAATTATGCACTTTCCATCAATCAAAATTGCAAAATTCCTAGGTATAAATATTGAACAACCATTCCTTGATGAAAATGTTATTGATTACACAGAAAAAATTCCAGTTTCACTAAAAGTTAATGAAAAAAACGGGAAAAAATATGGAAAATGGATATTAAGAAAAGCATATGAAAATGATATGCCAAAATCTATTGTATGGAGAGAAAAATCAGCGATGCAAGATGGTTCAGGTACATCTGGCCTAACAAAACTTTTTGATTCAATTATTCCAGATCATGTATTTAATGAAAAAGTGTCTGAAATTATGACAAATGATCATGTTAGAATAAGAACCAAAGAATCTCTACATTATTATGAAATTTTTAGGAAAAAATTTGAAACCCCAAAATCAAACAATGAATTATCTTGCCCTGACTGTAATAATGAACTAGTAAAAAATACAAAGTTCTGTCAAATGTGTGGAAAATTCCCTATTTAGCTTTCTTTTTCCATTTTTTAGGTTTCTTAACAAAGATCTTTCTACACCCATTACAACAGAAATAGTAATTTTTATCTTCATATTGATGTAGAATAGCAAGGTTTTCATCTAGTTCAATACCACAAACAGGGTCTGTTACTTGCACAGAAAGAATCAATGAGCTTTCTATTTATTGCTTTGTTGTAATAACTTATCATTTCTACGTGTATTTTATATTTAAAATCATAGTAAATTGTACATGAAAAAACTTTTTGCAATTTGCCCAGCATGTAAACAAGAAAAATTATACACTACTGAATACAACTCACCCGTAAAAACAATTAAAGTTAGAAATTGGTTAGTCTGCAAGAATTGTGATTATGCTATTCAAATTGAAGAATTTAAAAAAATATTATTCTGTGCGTAGTTAAATAGTAAGTTTAGAAATTAAGTCATTAAATTCATTCTCTGAGTAGGGTGGAATTTTTAACACTTGTAAATTTTCATCTACATGCTCAACTGCTTTATGCCCAATTAATGGTGAAAGAACACCTGGCGTTGATCTGATAAACTGTAATGCATTAACAGACGGTGATGCATGAGAAAATTCTTTTTTATTTTTAATCCAGTCTAATAATTTACCCTGCATTAATGGTACACTAGTAAATACACCGATATTATTTTCTAATGCTGACTCTAAAATTGATACATTGTTTGAATTACCAGGTTGATTCTTTTGTATATATGCTTGATCAAAATGTAAATTATATGGAAGTTGTATGAATCTAAATCCATGGGATTCCCCAGCAACTTGCTTTGCTAAATCAATAACCTCAAGTAAGGATAAGAACCCGTTACTGTCATTCTGTGCACGAAAACATTCCCATGTTGCCATACCATAAAATTTAATCATCCCATCCTTTCTTTTTGTCTCATAAAACTCGAACACTTTTTTTAAATTTGAAATAAAATCATCATGAGACATTTGTGGTTGTCCTTCTACTAAGTTATGCAAGTACATTAGGTCTATACAATCAAATCCAAGATTTTTTTGGCTACGATTTAATTGATCTTCCAAAAATGGTACAGTCATACAATTATACTGTGATGATATATCACCTTCTTTTACAATCCCTGGTTTGCCAAGTTCACGCATAATATACTGCATGAAATCCTCTTTTATGTCACCATCATTTGTAACATATCCATTTTTAGTCGAAACAAAAATTTCATCACGCGTGATCTTGTTTTCATCAACTAATTCTGATATTGCCTTTCCAACTACCCTTTCTGATTTTTGTGCACGATAATTTATTGCAGTATCAATTACATTTATGCCACCAAGAATGCTTTTCTTAATTGCATTTTTTTGATTTATATCAGTTTTTAGATCCTGATCCCCAAGATATGTCCCAACGCCAATATTAGATAGAGTCAGATCATGGATCTTTCTAAAATTTTCTTGATGTGCAGAAGAATTTTTAGCAAATCGTTCTGTACTTTCACTTGTTGCAAATCCTTCAATCATTTTATTCTCTAATATTATGTATTATTTGTAGTATATCATGGGTTTATTAAAAAACCAAGAATTAGCAAGGCGCCACAAATTCTACTAAATGATATTGTTGCTGACATGGGTTGGATCATTTTTTTAGTATCAGCATATACTGATTTTAATTTCATGCCTGATTTAACGACTAGTGGAATTGCAAATAATGTAAGTAATGTATAAACTGGAAAATACTCGGTAATCACAAAAATGAAAATTATGCTATAAACAATTATTGGAAAACCCCAGTATGCCAAACTAGCCTTTTCTCTACCAAATAATATTACAAGTGTTCTCCTTCCTTTTTGTTTATCCGCATCATGATCTGGAAATGAAGTGATAAACAATACAGATGCTGATAAAACACCGACAACTATTCCTGCAAATATTGGAATCTCTAGAATTTGGTTTGTTTGTATATAAAATGTACCTAAAACTATCATTGTTCCCTTTATTGCAACAAAAACTTCTGCTAACCCCCAATTAACCAGCTTAGTTGAATAAAAATAAATTGATAGTATTGCAAATAATAAAATAATTGCAATAGTTATTCCAAAAGTAAAAACAAAAAAACCGCCTATAATCCCACCAAATATCAAAAATCCAATTCCTGCCTTGTAAACTTCTGATGGTTTCAAGAGACCCTCTGGTAGTACACCTGTCCCGCCACTCATCTTAGTTCTCTGTGTATTTGTATCAATTCCACGCTTAAAATCCCAATAATCATTTAACAAATCAACACTCACGTGTAATGAAACTACACCAATCATGGTTAGTACCGCATGGATTGCATTGAATTCATTTGTAATATTCCAACTAATTGCAAGTCCTAAAGAAACTGCAATGACTGATGCCAATAAAAATTTCAACCTGATTACACGTATCCAAACTGATAATGACATGTAATACAGTAACAGAATCTTTTATTATATGTGTTAATTAGAAAAATCTACATGGCTAAATCAAAAACCCCCAAAGTTATTGGTGTAGAAATCCTGAAAAAAAATGGTCTTAATGTTGATAAGCTTATCAAAGAATTAGTTTTTAATGCATCTGTCGAGTTCACTGCATATTACTACTTTACATTGTTACGTGCAAACTGTACTGGCCTTGAAGGTGAGGGAATAAAGGGAATAATTGAGGACGCACGATTAGAAGACCTAAGTCATTTTGAATCTTGTATCGAAAGAATTTATCAGCTTGGTGGTACACTACCTAAAGATGCCACACAGTTTATCAAAATGTCTGGGTGCGAATTTTTACAACTGCCAAAAAATCCTACAGACTTAAAATCAATACTTGAGAAATGTTTGAAAGCAGAGCAAGGTGCAGCTGTAAATTGGGATAGAATTTGTAAGATGACCCATGGAAAGGACCCTGCAACCTATGACATTGCAAAAGATATTCTTGCTGAAGAAATTGAGCATGAATCATGGTTCTTGGAGCTTATTTATGGAAGACCATCAGGACATATGAGAAGAAAATATCCTGGGGAAAGACCACATACAAAAAAACATTCTAGATCATTAGACAGTTTATAATTTCTAAATTTGAAGATTAAACTAATGACTCATCGCTTATAGTAACTGGTTTTCTACCATTAAATCCACTATCAATCTCATGCCAGAATTTTATTTCTGTTTCACCATCCTTCCAACACAACCAAATTTCTTCATCAAATCTTTTAGAAGGAAAGTCAAGAAGACCCTGATCAATATCCTTAATCATAACTCCAGTCTGTTCTAACTCTGCTATTGCATGATAAAATTGAGTAATTGCATGATTAAGTTCTTGCTTTAATGAAACGTATTGATCAAGTTGATTTGTAGAAGATATAGAAGTCTGTAATTTATGTTCAAGTTTTAAAACTTCATTTTTTTCTTTCTTCAGATTCTGAAATTTCTCAATGACCGATGGTAGAATTTCGTTTGCAGTCTTGATAGTGAAATATCCCCGCATATTTTCATCAAATATGGGAGAAATTTAAAGGATTAACATCAATTAGTGATTAAATTCATTACAAACTCTAACTTTATTACAACAATAATTCACTAAAAAAATATGGTCGAGGATGAACAACTGCAAACTATGATTACTCAAACAATTGAACTTGCAATAACGCAAAAAGATGCATATCTTAAAGAAATTGAAACTAGTAATGATATTCTCAAAATTAAAGATAAAAATGAATTTGTTTTTGGATTAATTATGGGTCAGGTTCTTGGTTTGGGGATAGCTGCATTAACGCAGATAAAACAAGGTCAACCAACTCCAGAAGACCAAATAAAGATCAGGGATATGGTCTACAAGACTGTTCCACAAATTCGTGAAAGAATTTTTGGCGATGAATGATTGACAAATAAAATTAAATGTTCACATATACTTGTTGAAAAACAAAGTCAGGCACTTCAGATCTTAGAGAGAATTAAAGCTGGCGAGAAATTTGGGAAGGTTGCAAAAGAACTATCAATTGACTCAGGAAGTGCAAAGCGAGATGGAAATTTAGGTTATTTTGGTAGAGGTAAAATGGTAAAGGAGTTTGAAAATGTAGCATTTAAACTGGAGATTGGGCATATTTCAGAACCTGTAAAAACTCAATATGGTTATCATATAATCAAAAGGTTAGCTTAGAAAAAATCATCTAAGGATTTTTCATTATTGTCAAGTTGTGCTGATAACTTTTTTCCCATATTTTTTGCTGACTCAATTTTTCGTTTTCCAATAAAATAATATGTTTCATCAATTGTATTTTTTGCAATTAATACAACTAATCGTCCTTTATCCTTTCTTCCAGTTCTGCCTTTCCTTTGAACAGAACGAATTGAACTTGGGACATTATCATAAAAAATTACTAAATTAACTTCAGAAATATCTAATCCTTCTTCACCAACTCTTGTTGCAACAAGTGCTTTAGTTATGCCATCTCGAAATCTTTGTACAGTTTCTATCTGTTTTTCTTGCTTAAGACCGGTTTCGCCTGCTTTACCAATAAGAATTTCTGCGTTTATACCCAAATCGACTAATTTTTTATGGATTACATTGACAGAATCACGATAGCTAGAAAAAATTAAAACTTTTGATTCCTCATTACGTAATATCTCAATTAATTTATTAATTTTAGGATGCTCGTATCCTTTCAACTGTTCTTTTTTTGCTAAATTAATTGCCCGAGTAAAATTTGGATCAACCTCAAACAGTTCTTTTATGCCAACACCTTTTTTATTCTGCGTTCTTTTGCAAAATTCTAAAAATGGTGTGACACCATGTGCTTCAAAAATATTTAATGCATATGTTATCCTTATCGCTGTAAATAGTGGTTTTGCTGAACGACGATTTTGTGTTAATACATATTGCCTAGAATTCAATAATTGTGAAAGTGATTTGTTATCAGAAAGCCGTAAACCATTCCTACGTAATGTGATATAACGTTCATCAAGTGCAAGCTTAAGACATGATTGAATTGCCTTCATTTCACCAGGTAATTCAACTCTAACCCATTCCGTATCAGTTTCTTGTACGTATGGCTTTACATCAGGACTATCATCAGATCTTTGAAGGAGATTTTGAATTCTTAATTTGGTTATTATTTCAGTTGCCTTTTCTTTTTCACTTGGTAATGTTGCAGTCATGCCCAAGATACGAATGTTATTCCCTTGAATACTATCAGCAATTTGTGAATATGCATAATCACCAACAGTTCTATGGGCTTCATCAAAAATTACAAGGTTAAATTGATCTGATGATACGATATTCCTATCTAGATCATTTCTTGTGATTTCTGGTGTTGCACAAATAACACTATTCATCCATTTTTTTTTCCTTTTTTGTGGTAGATCCTCACCAGTAACAATCCCAATATCTTCAATCAGTAAATTCTCTTTAAGAAATTCATAGTGTTGGTTTACAAGAACTCTGGTTGGTGCAAGAAATAATACACCGCCAGTTGCTTTTTGTAAATAATCAGCAATTACCTGTAATGCAATAGTTGTTTTACCTAAACCAGTTGGTAATACAATTAAAGAATTTTCTTTTTTAGCACCATCTGCCAAATTGATTTGATAATCTCGTAATTCAACAGAATTTGGTTTGATAAATTTATGGGATAGATATTTCTGTGTTTCAACCATATGTATTATTTTGCTTAAATGCGTTTTATGTTTTCCATTTGAAATTTGATAGCTAGAAGTTTACTAACTTTAGTCAGATCAGATGATCTCACATGTATCTTATATTACAGAGATGGCTTTCTAGGATATAATGCCTGATTTTGAGAGACCAACTTGGGATGAATATTTTATGTTACAAGCTGAATTAGCAAAACTACGATCCAATTGTATAACAAGACATGTAGGGGCTGTAATTGTAAGAAATAACAGACAAATTGCAACGGGCTATAATGGTACACCACCAGGTGTGAAAAATTGTTTTGATGGTGGATGTAAAAGATGTTCAGATAGAATGAATGGAAAAATTAAATCTGGTGAAGAACTTGATAGATGTATATGCAATCATGCAGAATCTAACGCAATCATGCACTGCGCAATACTTGGTATTGAAGCTGGAACTAAAGATGCAATACTTTACAGTACATTTGTACCATGCCTAGAATGTACAAAGATGGCAATCACAATTGGAATTAAGCGAATAGTGTGTCTTGATACCTATCCTGAGACAGATTATAGTTTACTTAAGGAGGCTAATGTAGAAATTCAAATTCTTGATAAAGATAAAATTCAGAAATGGGCAAAATCACTCGTAGATGGAAAATAGTGTGTAAGTAAATGTCACAATTAAGCATGGATGAAAAATTTGTCGCTCCACCTAACCTCCCTAGTTCATTATTAATCTCAGCCACATATAATGGGCCCAAAAAAAAAGTAGTTTTAAAATTTTATGAGCCAGAATCACAGAAAATTTTCTTGTGGTATGATAAAACAAATCATAAACCATATTGTTTTTCAAAGCTTTCTCCAGAAGATCTTGATTTTATTTCTGAAAGACAGGATGTATTAGAAATAAAAAAAGTGAAAAAACATGATATGATAAATGACAAAGAAATTACTGTTTCAAAAATCATAGTAACTGATCCACTAGCAATAGGTGGTACACAAACAACCCAAAGTGTTAGAAACCAAATTGAATCATGGGAATCTGACATAAAATACTATGAAAATTATCTTTATGATAATGGATTAATTATTGGAAAATTTTATGAAATAAAAGATGACAAAATTCTTCCACATGACTTTGAAATTTCTGACGAAACACAACTTGCGCTAAAAAGTTTACTGTGGGATAATATGACAGAAACTAATGATAAAAATACAAAAGAGTTTGATGAACAAATATCGGTTTGGACTGAACTTCTTAATCAGCCAATACCAAAAATTAAAAGATTGAGTCTTGATATTGAAGTAGAGTCTGAAGTTGGTAGAATACCTGACCCAAAATTGGCAGAAAAAAAAATTACTGCTGTTGGGTTTGAAGGAAGTGATGATCTAAAACTAATCTATGTCTTACGAACTGAAGGAACCGATGAAGGAAAAAATGAACTAGATCCTAAAATCAAAAT
>CACLNC010000015.1 GCA_902608175.1 uncultured marine group I thaumarchaeote
GTACTATCAAAAGTTTTACCTGGTCAATTCGCGATGGTCTGGATTCCTGGTGTTAATGAATTACCAATGAGTGTAATGATCTCAGAAGAAAATGGAAAAGCAGCATTTACTGTTAGGAAACGTGGTCAATCATCTACTGCATTGTATAATCTCAACATAGGTGACTACATTGGTGTTAGAGGTCCATATGGTAATTGTTTTGACATAAAGAATGGAAAATTGTTATTGGTTGGAGGTGGAACAGGTTTAGTTCCTTTATTACGTTTAATCACTCATTGTAAATCTTCACATGATATTACATTACTTATGGGTGCACAAACAAAAGAAGAAATATTTTTTGAGGATTTATCAAATAAACTTCTTGAAAAGAATCAACATGATGTAGTTTGTGTTACAGAAGATGGGACGTATGGAAAAAAGGGATTTGTTACTGATGTTTTAGAAGATATGCTCAATCAGAATAATTATGATGCAATCTATACATGTGGTCCTGAATTAATGATGTATAAGATAGTTAAACTAGCAAAATCAAAGAATATTTTTGTTCAGGCTAGCTTGGAACGTATGATGAAATGCGGTGTTGGTATTTGTGGAAGTTGTTGTGTTGGTGAGGATCTTGTTTGCAAAGATGGCACAATATTTGATGGTGAGTATTTATTGAAAAATAATGAGTTTGGTAATTATCATAGAACAAAATCTGGAATCTTAGAAAAAATATGAATCTAGAATCACAAGCAAGGTTTTAAGTTATAAAACCCTACTTTCTATGTAATAGAAATGGGTCATCCAAAAATTGTATTAACTTCAGATCGTACTTTAATGTCACCATATCGTGGTATATCTTTAGCAACATTTTTCGGCTGTGCACCTGCACTAGATCCAAATCGTGACAAGAAAAGTTTTTGGTACAAAATTTTAGGTAATCAAGTAACACCAAAAATTCTATTTGATTTTATTTGTAACTCTAGTGAGCACATTAATGGAGTTGCAAAATATGCACCTTACGGTCTTAGAAAAGTAGAAGCTGGATTACTTCGTGATGGATTCAAACGAAATGAAGTAGTTGTTGCTCATCCAGATCATGTTGAAAAATTTATTGGTCCTGAAACTCAAGTTGTTGGTACACATGAAATGGATCCACTTGGAATGGGTCCTGTAACTATGACATTTACTTACGGAAGAAAACAAACATCATATGATGAGTTTTACTGTGCAGATTTACATCATAGAATTAATGAAGCAAAGAAAAAGAATGGAAGCCATGCAAAAGTTATCTCTGGTGGATCGGGTACTTGGCAATACAATTATGCACCAGAAAAAATTGAAGAGTATGGTCTTTATGCAATTTTAGAAGGTGAACTCGGTGGCATTGCACCAGAAATTGATGGGCATGCTGGTCAATTCTTTAATTATCTAATTGATGGACAATTTGAAAACATGGATCCATTTAGAAAAAGAAAAGACTTCAAAGTTGATATTAAAGAATTCAATCGTACCGGCAAAACTTTACACGGAAGATTTGTAAATTTTTGGGACAGACCTGATCTTGATGATATTCCAAACATTGTTGAACCATCAATGCATGGAATGGTTGAGGTTATGCGTGGTTGTGGAAGAGGATGCAAGTTTTGTGATGTAACATTAAGATCATTGCGGTATTATTCTCCTGAGAAAGTTAAAAAAGAAATTGAAGTTAATATTAAGAAAGCCGGAACAGACAGAGCATGGATTCATAGTGATGATATTTTTGTTTATGGAATGGATCCAAGTAGTGCCAAACAAATGGAACCAAATCGTGATGCATTAGAGGATCTTTTCAAGGCTATAATGTCTACCGGCGTTGTGCATACAAATCCAACACATGGAACATTAGCAGGAGCAATTGCTGATGAAAAACTCATACCAAATTTATCAAAAATAACTAATGCTAATGCTCAGAATTTAACTGGTATTCAGTGTGGATTAGAAACTGGTAGTGTTAGACTGATTGAAAAATATGCAGATAGAAAATTGGCTCCTTACCAACCTGATGAGTGGCATTGGGTAGTAAAAGAAGGTGTTAAAACACTAAATGAGAATTATTGGATTCCAGCGTTTACTCTAATCATGGGTCTAGATAATGATGAACAACCAGAGGATGGTTGGGAAACAATTAGGTTAATCAGTGAACTTGAGCGTGAACAACCAGACTCTATGTTTACAGCTACACCATTAACATTTGTACCAATTGGATTACTTGAAAAGTCTGAATTTTATGATATGGGAAGAGATTCTGATCCAACACAACTTGGTGTGATGTATAAGACATGGCAACACAATTTCAAATATGGAATAAAGAAATTCATGACAAAAACTGGTAAGCATGGGGATATCAAGAAAATGGCATTTAATGGTCTAGCAAGAGCATTAGGCGGCGTTCCTTTAGGTGCAATGGAGAAATTTGCACGAAGAAAGAGTCCAGAACATGAGAGAGTAATAGAGAAAATTAAAGCAGAATACTGGTAAAATTACAAATACATAAATTCAATGTATAACTGATTTCATTATGCCAACACACGGATCGCTAACTAAAGCAGGAAAAGTACGTGGTCAAACACCTAAGGTTGAAGGAAGAAAGATAACTGGAACAAATTCACATCTTAGGAATAAAAGTAATTTTAGAAAACGATTTGTATTAGAAAAAATGCCTGGACAAAATAAGGCAAGTTCAAGAAGAAGAAAACAAAGAAGATAATCTACTAATTTATTGTTGAAAGATTCTAATCAATAACTTAATAAAGTACTAGTACCGTACAATACGGTATGAGTGAAGAATTAAGATTAGAAGATTTAGCAGGAGTAGGACCAGTAACAACAAAAAAACTAAATGATGCTGGTATTCATAATATGATGGATCTTATAGTAAGAGGCCCGGTAGAGATCGCTGAACTAACTGGAATGGATGCGGACACAGCATCAAAGATTGTCGAAAAAGCCAGAGAACAACTAGTTGAAGGTGGGTTAATTATGAAAGAGTTTGTTAGTGCTAGGGATCTTCTAAAGAGAAGAGAGCAAATAGGTAAAATCACAACTTCTACAGAATGTTTAGATCAATTATTTGATGGCGGTGTTGAAACACAGGCATTAACTGAAGTTTATGGTGAATTTGGATGTGGTAAAACACAATTTTGTCATACAATGTGTGTAAATGTACAAAGATCAAAAGAGGAAGGTGGTCTTGAGGGTGGAGTACTCTATATTGATACCGAAAATACATTTAGACCAGAAAGAATAGTAACTATTGCACAAGCACAAGGTTTAGATCCAGAAAAAATCTTAGATAACATTACAGTTGCACGAGCTTATAATAGCGCACATCAAATGCTTATTCTTGAAGAGGCTGGAACATTAATCAAAGAAAGTAATATCAAGTTAATTGTAGCAGATTCTGCGGTCGGATTATTTAGATCAGAATATCTTGGTAGGGGAACACTTGCAACTCGTCAACAGAAATTAAATAGATTCGTTCACACTCTTGTCAGATTAGCCGAAACGTACAACTGTGCTGCAATTGCAACAAACCAGGTTATGTCTTCTCCTGATACATTTTTTGGTGATCCAACTAGACCAATAGGTGGAAATGTTGTTGCGCACACTAGTACATATAGAATTTACTTTAAGAAATCAGGCAAGAAGAGAGTTGCACGTATGGTTGATAGTCCTCATCATCCGGAGCAAGAAGTCATATTTGCTCTAGGTGAAGCTGGAGTTATTGATCCAGATTCAGAAACTAAGACAAAAAAAGCAACTAAAGTAACCAAAAAAGTAGCAAAAAAACCAGAATCTAAGACTGTTTCAGAAACACCAGAATCTAAGACTGTTTCAGAAACACCAGAATCTAAGACTGTTTCAGAAACACCAGATATTGATTCAGAATCTGACTAAGTATTAAAATAAGGGTTTTCAAGCAATAATCAAGTATGACTACTAAAAAGCCATCTGGTCGTTCCCATGGTTTTAGACATAAATCTCGTTCAGTATTGACAAAGAAAAGCTCTCGCGGTGTTTCATTTCTTCTACGTGAATATAGTGTTGGTGATAGAGCATTAATTCAAATTGATTCTAGACAACATAAAGCGAT
Source organism: uncultured marine group I thaumarchaeote (assembly GCA_902608175.1). GTDB lineage: Archaea > Thermoproteota > Nitrososphaeria > Nitrososphaerales > Nitrosopumilaceae > Nitrosopelagicus. Next base: position 4,121 of record CACLNC010000015.1, read on the forward strand.
GCCACATAGACGTTATCATGGAAAGGTTGGTATTGTTAAAGAAGTTGGACGAAGAATAGTAATTCTTGATGTAAAATTAGGTGAAAAAACAAAAACCTTAATCACAAGGCTTGATCATATAAAACCATTCGGTGTTTAATAATGGAAGAAGTAAAAAAGAAACAAGCAATCTCATTACCAGAAGTTAAAGAAATTCTACAGAAGGAGGATCCTGAAAAACTAGATCAGATACAGAGATGGACCTATGATTATGTAACAAAATTTACAAAAACTGATGCATCTAGTGCAAAAAAAGCAAAACAAAGACTGGTAAAGGAATGTGAGTTAACTGAGGAAGAAGCAGTTGAACTCATAAATATTTCTCCAACATCACTTGCGGAACTACGTTCTTTTACATTTGGTTGGAAAAAGCTGATTTTAGCAGAAAATCTTGGGAAAATTTTAAACATAATTAAGGAGATATCGTAATTTACAGGTGTAAATCTTGGAAAGGGGACATACCCAACTAAGAAAGTTTGAGGAATACGCATATGTATTAGATTTTGATACGCGTGGAAAATCACAAACTGTTAGAGGTCGTGATGGAATTATTTTATCTGCTATTGGTGAGCAACGATTGACATTGCTTGAAATACTTGGGTCTGAGGATTCTAGTTTTGAAATAGGTGAAAAAATTTTCATAGGTAAAGAAGGTCGTACTAAAGTAGAATCAGTGTTAGGTAAGTTAGATTATACAAAAATTTCAAGCAATGCACAAAATGAATTACCAAATATTATAGAAAAGATTGTTAGAACAAATGAAGAATATTTTGTTGATTATATTAATAATGCTCAGCCTATAACACCACGAAAACATTCACTTGAATTAATACCAGGAGTTGGTAAAACATATCTAAAAATAATACTTGATCAGATTTCTAAGAAAAAATTTACTGATTATAATGATCTTGAAAATAGAGCTGGATTGAGGGAGCCAGTAAAACATCTTACTAAAAGAATTATGGAAGAAATTACTGGGCAAACACAATTTCATTTATTTGTAAAATAATGAATAAACAAAAAAAACTTGGACAGAATTTTCTTAAATCAGAACTTATTGCAAAATTCATTGTAGATAGTGCAAAAATTTCAAAAAATAATTTAGTATTAGAAATTGGAACTGGTAGAGGAATATTAATTCCATATCTAGTAGAAACTGGTGCAAGAATAATCTCCATAGAAAATGATAAAAAATTATTTCATGAAATGGAGGAGAAATTTGACAATTTAGATAATTTGAACCTAAAATATGGTGATGGATTTAAGATAAATCAAAATTTTTCAATTCTTGTTTCTAATTTACCATATTCGGAAAGTAGGACAGCAGTAGAATGGTTACTTCAGAAGAAATTCACTAGAGCAATTGTAATGCTTCAGAAAGATTTTGTTCAGAAACTTGTAGAATCTGGTAAAAATAGAAGAGCCATCTCAATATTAACTGATTATGGATTTAATATAGAGATTTTAAAGCATGTAAAAAAACATAATTTTTCACCCGTACCAAAAATAGATTCCGTAATAATTCAGATCACACAAAAACAACAACTAAAGAAAGAATTGATTCTAAATGTTAACAAACTATTCTCATATAGGCGTAAAACAGTTCAAAATATATCAAAACAATTTGGTAAAAATAATAAATCAAAAAAAAGATTGGAGGAATTAACTACAAATGAAATCATCAAACTTGCAAAAGATATTATCTAACACCAATCAATATCCACCATCTGAAGATACATTTTTTCTAGCCGATAACATAGAAAATGAAAAAGGTTTTTCTGCATTAGATATAGGAACAGGTTCAGGATTTCTTGCGGATTTACTTTCTAAAAATTTTTCAATTGTTGTTGGAACGGATCTTAGTTTTTCTGTTCTTGTAAATCAGTCATATAAGATTCAAAATTCTATTTGTTGTAACGGAGCGGATGCATTAGATTATAAATTTGATCTAATTGTATGTAACATGCCATATCTTGCTACTGATGAAATAATTGATATTACAACAGATGGGGGAATAGATGGACTAGAAATTCCAATAAGAATTATCCAATCTGCAAAATTGTGTTTGAGTGATCATGGTAAATTTTTGTTTATAACATCAACACTGTCAAACTATAAAAAATTAATTGAATTTGTAGAGCTTCAGGGAATGAGCGCCGACATTATCTCAAGAAAGAAATTATTTTTTGAAGAACTTCTTTTAATCTGTGCACAAAATTAATTATTTCCGTAAATCGTTTTTTGCAATGTCAGCAATTTTTTCTGACATTTGAGTTGTAGTTGCATTCCCACCAATATCAAATGTAACAGTTTTTCCATCATTGATTACCTGATCAGTTGCTGAAAAAATTGCATTTCTAATATCAGTTTCACCAAGATATTCAGCCATCCAAGCACCAGCTAGAATTGTTGCTGTTGGATTTACAGTATTTTTACCCTTAAATGATGGTGCACTACCATGTGCAGCCTCAAACATTGCATATGAATCACCCATATTTGCTGAATAAATTAATCCAATAGACCCAACTATTCCTGAAGCCAATTCAGAAATTATATCCATGAAAAGATTTGTACTTAACAGAACTGAATTATTAAATTGTTCAGGATTTACTATCATCTGTTGTGCCATATTATCGATGTATATTTCTTCTAAACTAATTTCAGGAAATTCTTTTAATTGACTTTCTATTACATTCCAAAAAAGACCATCCGTTTTTTTTAGTATGTTTCTTTTTGTTATTGCAACTAATTTTTTTTTATTATATTTTTTAGCCCAATCAATTGATGCTGAGACAAATCTTTTGCAACCACTTCGTGTTATTTGTCTTATTGCAATAGCTGAATCATCAGATACTTGAACCTCAATTCCAGAATACAATCCTTCTGTTGCTTCTCTAAAACAAACAAAATCTAGATTCTTATCTGGTGTCAAACGTTGAAATGTTTTAATTGGTCTAATGTTGGAGTATAACTCAAATTTTTGTCTTAGTGAAACTGCCACACTTTTTGGCGCATTTGGTATTGGAATAGTCGTAGTTGGACCTTTAAAGCATGCATCAACATGTTCAAGTTGTTCCATAGTTGAATCAGGAATGTAGGATTTATCCTTGGAGCCATTTTTTTCCCATTGCTCTGAACCAACTTCACAGTGAATTAATTCTGATTGTAAATTACATTCTTTTAGTACATGTAGCATTCCATCAACAATTTCTGGGCCTATACCATCACCCTTCATTATTACAGCTTTTTTAGCCAAGATAAACTAATTCTAAATTTTAATTATTTATTCTTACCATTTATTTACAGAAGCAATATATCTCGATTAGTGCGGGGGTCGCCTAGCCTGGTAGGGCGTGGGATTGCTAATTCCATGTTCGCAAGAACTCGGGGGTTCAAATCCCTCTCCCCGCGCCACTCTTTAACTTAAATAATCTAAAAGGAAATAATCAGTATGGCTCGAAAAAAGTCTCAGAAAATAATTAGAACTGGACCTAAAAATGCAACAACTGGAATGTGTCCATTATGCAATTCTATTGGTAGAATCATGATTATTGGTCAAGTAGGTAAAGAACGAGCAAAATGTCCTTCCTGTAATCAAGAGTTTGATTTGTAAGCACAATCAGATTCTTTTGGTTTCACCTATAGATTTTTAAACAAATTTTTCAATGTAAAATAAATGAGTGACGAGTTTGAGAATTATGATCAAGAAGAGACAATCTATGATCGTGTTTCTAGACTAGAAGATGAAATTGCTACATTAAGAAATGAGGTAGATGTAATGAAGAGAGCAATGAGAAATAAATTAGCACGTCATGAAATAAGGATGATCAAAAAGGGCCAAGACATATCTACAATCATTGAAGGTTAATTCTCTTATTTCAAGAAACTTGAACCAGTAGATAAATCTCTTTTTAGGTAAATTTCTGGATCTTTTAGTTCTTTAGTAGATGGAGGGGATTCAAGTAATATTTTGAATGAATTTTTTCCAAATTTTTCAAAAACTTTTTCAGTAAAATCTTTACCCATATTTTTTTGAACCGCGTATGACGAAAAATCAGTTCCCATAAATGTTGTCAAATAATTCTGAAAATCAACATCATCTTTGAGTATATTCTTGATAGCAAATTCTGCCATCCCTTCCATTGTTGAAAATACAGATTGATGTGTTTGGATTGGTAAGAGCCATCTTTGATAAATATCAGTAATATTTGGAACCATATCAGAAATTTTTGGATCAATTTCAACATGTGTGTATGTCATAACATCTGGTCCTAATACGTTCACAATAAAATTATCTGGATTCAGATAAAAAAATAAATTAGCACGTTTTGCAATTGGAAATTCATCCGGCACAACTGGAAGTTGTAAATAATCTGATAGAACTGTAGCTGTTTTATCATCAATATTAAGAATGATCTTCGCTAATTCTTCATTAATTGAATTAACGTTTATTGCAGCAGTTTTATTTATTTCTTGTAGATTTTTTTGGGTGGAGTGTATTTGTTCTTCAAGTATTGTCATCTTCAATGCTCCAATATAACCTGATTTTACAGATTCGAAATTTCTTTCATATGGGTGTCCTTGCTTGTATAAGATGATTTGTGGATAATTTGAAAGAATGAATTTATTTAGAAAAATTGTCGAATTAAGAAAATCACCATATGTAGTAGAAATTTTTGAAAGATATGATTTGACATATGTGGAATATACAAGGAATTTTGCCGTATTTTCTTCAATTGATTTTATTATTCCATCCGTATCATTTTTTGCAACAGAGTCAAAAAGTCGATTTACAAATTCTATTGAATTATTAGTAGCAAATACCTTTTTTCCCTTTAATCGTTTGAAATCTTCTAAGCCAAGATATTCTGTTTTCAGGTCAATTGAGACAGGAATTCCAGTAAATTCATTAACTTTTTCAGCCATTTTTGGAAATAATTTTTCTGTTATACTTTCAACACTTTCAAAACTCACCGTAAAACTTGAATCTTCATTTATTTGGTTTGAAAGATTAGAAATCACTTTTTCTTCATTCGTTTCAACAGAAATTTGATCAAGCAATGCTTCTGCAAATTCTTTTAATTCACTCATTATGATTGGTTTTTCTAACTAAATTTAATGATATGCCGGGGGCGGGTTTCGAACCCGCGACCTCCAGATTATGAGTATTGCCTTCCATAGAGGACCTGGCACTCTAACCAGGCTGAGCTACCCCGGCACAAATAGAAATCAAATCTTTGTGCAATTAAATGGTTCTAAATTTAATATTGTTTTGAGATTTCATCCCATTTTGAATTAACATCTTTTACCCATAGGAATTTTTTTTGTAGAGCTGCTGTGTATAGTTTTTCCCATTCGGCACTCATTTCATCTGTCCATGATTTGAAAATTCTTGGGTCTATGTAATTTCGTAGGGATGTTCCCAAATTATAATCCCTAGTTTTTTGTGTTAGATCAATTTGCAGTTTAAGCTTTTCAACTCGTTCCTTTTGCTTATCTTTTTGCTTTCTGATTTGAAGTTTAATCTTTTTAATTTGTTTTTTCTGGGCTTCCTTTTGTTTTTCAGTTTTTAGTGTTTTATTCTCTGCTTTTTTAAGAGAATCCTCTTGTTTTGTCCATGGAGAGGCTTTTTCAGCATTCATTAGAGTATCTTTTTTCTTTTGTAATGCATCATCGAATGTTTTTGGAATTGTGCGTTTATGATTACACATTATTGCGGCATCTAAATTTGCAAGTTTTGCATGGTATAATTTTTCTATACCTGATTTTGATTTCATATCATTATGTTCTCTAAGGTATTTTGAGACTACTCTTGAAGCAAGATACGTTCTAAAAACTTTGGCAGAAAGTCCTTTCAATATTGTTGAATAATACTCATTAACATGCCGTGATGTAATTCCATCAAAAATTTCTTCACTTCCTTTTTTATTCGAAACAAGCTCCTTTAGGTTGTCATGAAATTGCTTATCATGGCCCTTTGCTTGAACTGTTTCTTGCCATCTAACACTATCTTTTCCTAGGAAATCAAACTCAATTGTATCTCCGGTAAGTTTGATGTGTTCTTTTCGTAGAGTAGTAGCACCAACAGTATCAGCCTCCTCAGGATCTTTTTCATCACCTACCCTCATGGCAGTGCGGTAGATCAAATAACATGCAGTAGCAATTCTTCTGGTCTTCTTATCATCACCTTGCATATCTTTAACAACCTGATTTTTCACATTGTCAATTTTACTTGCAAGATTCTTTGCCTTGTCATATTTTGCTTGATCTCGTTCTTGTTTAATTCCAGCAGAATCAGCTAACCATACATATTTCCTTTTTTGAGTTAATTCATCCATCCAACTAGCCATCCACATTGAATCTCTGTCATGTACAATCTTACCCCACTTACCAGATGGAATTGTTGCCTCTTTTCCAAGATTCAGTGTTACATTACTTGATGTAACAGATGGTTTGTATCTTCCACGCATTGGATGTTCACCTCTTCCCATAAAAATTCCTGATGGCTCTGCCATATAGTTGGCAACTTCAACTTCTTGCCCATCCATTACAGCCTTACCATACTTTTCTTTCATCTCTTCACGAAGAATTTTTCGTTTTGCAGCAAGTGATTTCTTTTCTTCTTTTGTTAATGATTCCCTTACTTCTTTTTCTTTGTTAACAAGTTTGTATGCATCAGAAAAATCAATATCAGAATACTGTAAATTCTTAAATTTACCGTTGAATGTTTTGGTAAAGTCTTTGAGAAAGTTTTTTTGAAATATTGGATCTTCCACGTATTTTTCTGTTGTACCAGGTTTTGGTGCATCCTTCTTTTTTGCCCATTGATATGCCATTTCTTCTTGCAGTATGGTTAAATTAACATCCTCACCTTTCACTTTGATCTTTATTTTCTTCGTTTCAAAGTTTGGGGGAAATAATATTCCATTATGTTGAAGTGTTTTCCATTTCATTTCATTCACTAAATCTCTGACTTTGATAAAATTAATTAAAAACCGTATATCAATTTAACCACAGAATCCCATTTATTCACCGTATAACTCTTTTTTTAAATAATTTTCAAATTCTATGTCAGTTTTCATTTTCTTTGCTTCTAAAAACATTAATGCATCATTTCCAACAATATATCTTGGTAGTGGTTTTTCCTCCTTTATTGCCTGAATAATTGTATTGGAAACTTCCTTAGGATCAGTAGCCATCTGTGCCATCATTTTTACACCAGAAAGAACTTTCTCTGTGATATTCTTATAGGCATCAGTATTTTCAGCCTTTTTTCCTAGTTTCATTGGTTCAAAGAAATTAGTCTTGATCATACCAGGCTCTATTATTATGACATTCACACCAAATGGCATTAGCTCAAATCTCAAACTTTCACTTAATCCTTCAAGTGCAAACTTTGAACTAATGTATGCTGGAGAAATAGGAAATCCAATTCTACCAGCTATTGAGCTTATGTTTATAATATGACCAGATTTTTGCTCTCTCATAATTGGGGCTACTTCCTGAATTATTCTAATTACTGAAAAAAAGTTTGTTTCAAACTGTGCCTTAAACTCATTGACTGAGACATCTTCAACACTTCCCCACAGTCCCCATCCTGCATTATTAACAAGTACATCTATTCTTTGTTTTTTTTCTATAATAGTCTTAACGGCATTTTTAATAGAATCTTCTTTGTCAACATCAAGTTCTATAATATCAATTGGTAGATTTTCTTTTTTAGCAAGTTCTTTAATTTTATTACCTTTTGATACATCTCGCATACTTGCAAACGTATAGAATCCATTTCGTGCTAATCCTAACGATGTTTCAAATCCAATTCCACTTGAACTACCAGTAACCATTGCTATTTTTTCCATGTTTCACTAATTTTTTACCATGATATAATTTAATGATCGCTATGATCGCGTGAGAATTGTTCATTTTCAAAAGGATTAACTACTCTTGCACATTAGAAAATCCATGGTAAGTTATACTGCAGAAGTCGCAAAGATACACAAGACGTTCAACAGTGCTGTGAAAAGAGCAAGAACAAGAGGTGCACTTGTTAAGGCATATAACGCTCATAGTAGAGCACATCAAAGAATAATGAAAAAACACCTAAGAGAAGAGCGTGCACAAGTTGAACGTGCAAAAAGAAGACTTTAAGCACATACACAAGAAATCACATGCTTATGGATTTTTCTAGTTTTATCCGTTCGTTTTTATGAAATTATAAGGAAGTTTCATTTAGATTTATTGAAATTGAAAAAATTTTTGCATAATAAAATTTACAATATTGATTGCATTACTGGAATGCAGGAAATTCCAAAGAATAAGTTTGATCTTGTTATCACTGATCCACCATTTGCTATTAATTTCAAAGCAACAAAGTCTAACTACAATAGAACAGCATCACGAGTAATTCAAGGATATAATGAAATCTTACCTGAAAACTACTATGATTTTTCAGTTAATTGGATGTCAGAGGCATTTAGAATTTTAAAAGAATCTGGAAGCATGTATGTTTTTTCTGGTTGGAATAATTTGAAGGATATTCTTTCTGCATTAGACGATGTTGGATTTACAACAGTGAATCACATTATTTGGAAATACCAATTTGGTGTTGTGACAAAAAAGAAGTATGTAACTTCACATTATCACTGTCTTTATGTATGTAAAAATGATAAGAAGAAAAAATTCTATCCATTTTCACGATTTAAGAAAGATTCGAAAACAGATAATGGAAGAAGCCTACATTATAAAGATAAAGAAGATGTTTGGGAGATTAAACGAGAATATTGGACCGGTAAAGAGAAAACACCAACAAAACTTCCTGCAGATTTAATTAAAAAAATTCTTCTTTATTCAAGTAGAAAAAATGATTTAGTGCTTGATCCGTTTCTTGGTTCTGGTCAAGTTGCAGTTGTTAGCAAAATGTTAGGAAGAGAATATTATGGATTTGAAATTGTGAAAGAATATTATAATTTTGCAAAAAAAAGATTGGAAAAAAATGTTTACCCTTAACTAAAAATTAGTTTTTGAATCTATCATCTTTTATTTTATCATCAGAATTATTATTATTATTTCCCATTTGTGATGAAATAATTTGTCTTAGTTCTGAGATAGTTTTATTTTCATACTTAATTCCAAGAGATTTTGCCATGATCTCTAGTTTTTCTCTTTCATTTTTTACTGGTTTGTTGATTGAGAAATTTGTTGTTACATCTTCAGATTTAGTATAATCATTCATTTGTTTCTGAACCTCATTTTTGGCTTTGTTGTATTCACCAACAACTTTTCCCATTTTTTTTGCAACCTCAGGAAATTTGTTTGTTCCAAAAAGTACAATTAATGCAACAAATATTATAATCATCCATTCACTGCCACCAACATTAAGTGTAAAATCTAGCACAATGCAGTATCAATTTGACATAAAATTAAAGATTTGGGTTTCTATTGGGTTCTAATACCTTTCTCTTTACAATTGCTAAAATCGTGACAGCAATACCTAGGACAAAGAAAGCAAAGTATGGTGCATCGTTGCCAAAAAACTCAGAAATTAAACCTGCACTGATTGGTCCAATAGCCCAACCAATACCAAATGTTGTTTCATATGCACCAATCATTGTACCAGACATTTCTTTTCTTGTTTTACTTAGAATAATCTCTAATGTTAATGGGAAAAATATACTAAATCCGTATCCCATCAGCAGTAATGCAAGAGCAAATTCAAAAATAGAATGTGATGTAAATGCAACAAACAGACCTAATGATATTGAAATAGTTGCAGTGATCAGAGTTACACTAGTTTTTTTAGCAAGTTTTCCAGCCAATATCAGAGTAGAAACTCTTGATATTCCAAAAATGAAGAAGAGTAATTCAATATTTACTGCTGACATATCTCTATCATTTAGAAATGCTGGAAATATTGTTAGAATCATACCAAATGATGATGTACAAAAAAGTAACATTATAATCACTTCTCTAAATTCAATAATTTTCTTTAGTGATGAAAAATTAAAATTCTTATGTTTTTCTTTAATCCTATTTTTTGATACTACTAATGATGATATTATTGCGGCAGCAAGAACAAATGCTGCAATTTCAAATAATATTCTATATGTTAAGTCAAAACTATCAAGTATTACAGTTCCTAACAACGGACCTATCATAAAACCAGTTGTGAAGAAGCCTGTGAATGTTGCAATATTTCTAACCCTTGATTTTCCTTTACTAACATTGGAGATTATTGCTTCACATGGAGGCCAAAAAAATGCATGTGCAATACCAGTTAGCACTCTAAATCCCATTATTTCAGGAACAGACTGTGCTATGGAAAGGAGATAGACAGATACTGAATTTATTGCAACACCAATTGAAAGTAAATATCCATTGTTGAATCTGTTAAGAAGTAATCCAACAAATAATGGAATAAACATGTAAGGAAGAAAATTTGCAAGACCGATTACTCCAAGCTCAGCATATGTTGCACCAATTACATTTTTTGCAAATACTGGTAAGATTGGACCATGCATTCCATAGGAAACTCCAATTAAAATTGCAGTTATGTTTACTAACAGTAATGCTTTATTCATTTATACGCAGCAACCATAATTGCACCGCCCATAAGATCTTTTTCAAACTCAACTTTTGAAAATTTTTCAAGAAGCATTGATTCTAGTTTCTTATTTTTTGGCCAAAGTTTGTAAGTTCCATAAAGTGTTGCAAATTTCAGTCCCAATTTTCCACCAGCTCTATAAGCAATTATTGGTAAAATAATTTTAAGATAAAATGAAACACCAAATCTCGCTATAGAATCATCTGGTTTCCCTAAATCCACTATAACCCATTTACCATCTTTTTTTAGAATTCTATGAATTTCAGAAATTGCAGTTTTAAGACTAATTGCATCACGTAATGAATAACCTGAGAGTGCTATATCAAATTGTTCATCTTTAAATGGCATATGTTCAAAAACACCGCACATTGTTTCTGGTTTATTTTTGAAAAGTTTGTTTGTATTTTTTAACATTGGCAACAATGGATCATATAACATAATTTCGTTATCTCCACTTGTTATATTCAAGGCGGTTTTGGACATGTTACCAAACCCTGAACCAGCGTCAAGAACTTTATCACCACTTTTTATTCGTCCTTTAATTGCTCTAGTTCTATGTTCTACATCTTTTCCAAGTGAAATACTAGAATTTACTTTATCATAAATTGGTATAATATCACGTAAAACATCTAATACTTCACCCCAATAGCTTCCTAAACCCAACGTTGATTAGAATAAGTTGTGTATTATAATTGAATTCTTTTATTTAACAAATTTGCCTTTTGCAGCCTGATCAAATTTCTCTAGATCAGAGTTTGATATCATTTCAAGTAATTTTGTTTCATCACTCACTTTTGCCATTTTGATGTGTTTTACACCAGATTTTTCTTCACTTTTTAGATTAATTGCTGCTATTGCTAATGCTGCACAATCATCAACACTCATTTCTGAACTATAATTTTTTTCTAGAAAGTCATTCACTTCATCAGAACCAGATCCAATTGCCATAGCAGAATAAGAGACGTATGTTCCACTTGGGTCAGTGACGTAAATTGTAGAACCTTTTCTATCAACACCAGCAATAATTAATGCAACTCCAAATGGTCTAACACCAGAGTATTGTGTAAATTGATGTGATTGGTCTGCTAAGTGTTTGGCTACAGTTTCTATTTCTACTGCCTCATCATACGTTAGTTTATTGCTTTGTGAAAAATATCTTGCATCATCAACTTGAACTCGTGCATCAGGAATATAGCCTGCAGCAGCAACTCCAATATGTTCATCAACCTGAAAAATTTTCTGTGTAATTTCAGAAACTTGTAATGCTCTTGGCTTCTCTTCTACAGCAATAATCACACCATTTTTTCCTTTTACACCAATTGCTAAAGTTCCACGTTTAACCGTCTCAATTGCATATTCTACCTGATATATTCGACCATCAGGCGAGTACATAGTTGGAGTCATGTCATATCCGCGTGATGCCATCATAATACGAGAATTCATTCACAAGTCAATTTAAGGGTTATTTTCTAGCCTCAAGCTTTTTTACTTAATTCGGAATAATGATTTTGAATTGATTAAATATGAATAACATATTGGAAGAACTCACTGATCAAAAATACATCAGTCTTGAAACATACAAAAAAGATAACACGTCAGTTAGAACACCTGTTTGGTTTGTAATTGATAATGATCGTATATGCATCATAACTAAGGAAAGCACAGGTAAAGTTAAGAGATTAAGAAATAATCAAAATGTTCGAATTGCTATATGTTCAATGAAGGGTCAAATTAAAAATGAGTGGGTAAATGGAACAGCAAAAATGATTGTTGGAGATAATGCTGAAAAAATTATCAAATTACGTAAGAAAAAATATGGTTTCTCTGCAAGATTAATCAGTGTTTTTACATCTCAAAAAGGCAGTAATGTTGTATATTCTATAGAATTAGTTTGAATGATTCTAGAGACACTTAAATACAATTTGAAATTAAATCAGATCCATCTTGGTCAAATCAGATCCATTTGATAATGCAACAAAACAAGTCAATGATGCATGTGATGTTTTAGGAATCAAGGATAAGGGATTACGAGATTATTTAATCATGCCAAATAGATTTCTTAGATTAAAAGTTCCAGTAAAGATGGATAATGGTAAGATTAGAGTTTTCACTGGTTTTAGATGTCAACATAACAATGACAGAGGACCATACAAGGGTGGTATAAGATATTTTGATCCAGAAGGTGGTGTCAAGTACATGGAACGTGAGGTTATGGCTCTTTCATCTTGGATGACATGGAAATGTGCTGTAGTTGATGTACCACTTGGTGGCGGGAAAGGTGGAATTTTTGTAAATCCAAAAAAGGAAAAATTAAGTGATGGAGAAATGGAAAGATTAACTCGACAGTTTGCTTCAAAAATAGCAGAAGTTATAGGTCCACAAAAAGATATTCCAGCACCAGATGTTTACACAACTGGAAGAGAGATGACTCAGATTATGGATACATTTACAAAAATGAGTGGTAATAATTATTCACCAGGAACAATAACAGGAAAACCAATTCCTGTTGGTGGTTCTCTTGCACGAAATGTTGCAACTGGTTTAGGAAATGCATACTGTATTAGAGAGGCCGCAAAAATTTTGAAAATTAAACTTAAAGGAGCAAGAGTTGTTTTACAAGGTTTTGGTAACGCCTCTACATTTTCTGGTGAATATCTAGAAAAAATGGGTGCAAAATGTATTGCAGCAAGTGATTCTAAAGGATCTATTCTTGTTTCTAAAGGATTTAAAGTGCAGAAACTTCTTGATTGGAAAAATAAGAAAGGAACAGTTGTTGGATTCCCAGGAAGTAGGAAAATTTCTACTGAACAATTACTTACTACAAAATGTGAGATATTAGTTCCAGGTGCACTTGAAAATCAAATTAATGCATCAATTGCAAAGAAGTTACAGTGTAAGATCATAGGTGAGGCTGCAAACGGTCCAACATTGCCTGAAGCAGATCCAATTCTCTATAAGAAAAAAATCTTTGTTATTCCAGATATCTTGGCAAATTCTGGTGGGGTATGTATATCATATCTAGAGTGGGTACAAAATAACATGGGATACTATTGGTCATTTGATGAAGTTGCAAAGAAAATGGAATCAAATATTGTTAGAGGATTAAAAGATACTCATAGTATTTCTAAAAAACATAAAATCGATAATAGAAAAGCTGCTATGGTATTAGCTGTAGGACGCGTCTTAGAAGCATTTGAACATAAGGGAATCTGGCCTTAGATTTAACTAACTTTATTATACAGAAAATTTTCCAATTAAATTAATTGAACTCAATTACAAAAATTTTTGATGATACAATAAAGACTGATCATAAAATTATTACAGAAGAGGCTGCTAAGGGAATTCTTAAAAAATATAAAATCTCAGTACCTGGTTTTTCATTAGCAACATCTGCTGCTCAGGCAGTTAAGGATGCAAAAAGGCTTGGTTTTCCTCTAGTCATGAAAGTTGTCTCACCACAAATTTTACACAAAACTGATGTTGGAGGTGTAAAAGTTGGCGTTGATAATGTTGCTGACGTAAAGAAAACTTTCAACGATATGTATGGAAGACTTTCGAAAAAGAAAGGAGTTAACGTCAAGGGAATATTACTAGAAAAAATGGTTCCAAAAGGAGTGGAACTTATTGTTGGTATACAGAATGATTCACAATTCGGTCCTGTAATTATGGTTGGATTAGGTGGAATTATGACCGAAGTTTTCAAGGATGTCTCATTCAGAATGTTACCAATAACAACTTCTGACGCTAAATCTATGCTGAACGATCTAAAAGGTGTAAAACTACTCAAGGGATTTAGAGGAAGCAAGCCAGTTGACGTTAAAATGCTTACAAAGGCTCTTGTCCAAATTGGAAAGATTGGTGTAGATAATGCTGATTACATTAACAGTATTGACTTCAACCCTATCGTTGTATATCCAAAATCATACAATGTAGTGGATGCAAAAATTATTTTAAATAAAGAAATCAAAAAGAATTCAATTTCACATGCTAAACCAAATATTACATCCATGGAGAAATTCTTTACTCCAAAATCGGTTGCATTAGTTGGTGCATCTGCAACACCAGGAAAGATTGGAAACTCTGTACTTGATGCATTAGGAAAACAAGATTACAAGGGTAAAGTGTATCCAATCAATCCTAAATCTAAGAAAATTCTTGGAATCAAATGCTTCCCATCATTAGAGTCAATCAAGGCGAAAGTTGATCTGGTTGTTGTTTGTATTGATCTTGCGCACTGTGGACCTGTTATGAAAACATGTGCAAAGAAAGGAATTCATAATGTTGTAATAGTTTCAGGCGGTGGTAAAGAGCTTGGTGGCGATAGGGCTACAATGGAAGCTGAGGTAAAACATCTTTCATTAAAGCATAAGATACGAGTTATTGGTCCAAATTGTATTGGAATGTTTAATGCAGCAAATCGTCTTGACTGTGCGTTTCAGGGTCAAGCAAGAATGGTTCGTGCAAGACTTGGTAATGTTGCATTCTTCTCTCAAAGTGGAACTATGGGAATTAGTATGTTAGAGAGTGCTGATTCATTCGGTTTATCAAAGATGATCAGTTATGGAAACAGATCAGATGTTGATGAAGCTGATATGATTGCATACGCTGCAAATGATCCTCAAACTAAAGTAATTTGTTTGTATGTAGAAGGATTTGGTGATGGCAGAAAATTTGTTAAAACGGCAGAACGTGTAATGAAAGAAAATAAGAAGCCTATAGTGATATGGAAGAGTGGACGAAGTACTGCTGGCGCAAAACAAGCAGCATCACATACTGGCTCATTGGGTGGTTCCAACGCAATCATAATGGGGGCATTTAGGCAGGCTGGAATTATTTCTGTAGATAGTTATCAAGAACTTGTTGGAGTTGCAAAGGCTTTGGCTTGGCAGCCACCTGCAAGGGGTAACAAAGTTGCCATGTGTAGTAATGGTGCAGGTCCTATGATTGGTGGAATTGATCATTTAGAGAGATTATGTCTTGAGATAGGAAAATTGTCACCACGATTTCTCAAAAAAATGAAGGCTCGTTTTCCACCTGCTGTTCCTATTCATAGTGGCAATCCAGCAGATGTAGGTGGTGGTGCAACTGCAGATGATTACAGATTTGTCATTCAGCAATTTTATGATGAAAAGAATATTGATATTGCCATGCCATGGTTTGTTTTCCAAGATGATCCACTTGAAGAAACAATTGTTGGACATCTAGATAATTTCTCAAAGAAAAGAAAGAAGCCACTTTTAGCTGGTGGTAATGGTGGCCCATATACTGAAAAAATGTCAAAATTAATTGAAAAGAAAGGAATTCCTGTTTATAATGATCTGAGAACTTGGGTAGCTGCTGCCTCAGCCTTGGCACAATGGGGCTGGATTTTGAGAACTAGGTAAGATTTTATTTTAGTGGATAGTAGATTTAGAACATGTCTCTTTTAGAAATTTCTACAGAAGATGGAGGAGTATGCATTGTAAAGATTAATCGCCCTGAGAAGCTTAATGCAATGAACACTGATGTTGCCAAAGAAATTATTACAACTTTCAAGCAATTAGATAAAGACGATAAGGTAAAAGTAATTATTTTAACAGGTCAAGGCGATAAAGCATTCTCCGCAGGGGCTGATATAGAATATATGTCACAAATTTCAGCAGATGAATCTGAAGTTTATGCAAAACTTGGTCAAGAATTAACTGCAACTGTTGAAAATATTTCTAAACCAACAATTGCTGCAGTTAATGGATTTGCTCTAGGTGGTGGATGTGAACTTGCAATGTCTTGTGATATTCGAATTGCTTCTGACAATGCAAAATTAGGTCAACCAGAAGTAACAATAGGCATTCCACCTGGTTGGGGTGGAACACAACGATTGATGAGAATAGTTGGTATTGCAAAAGCAAAAGAAATGGTATTCACTGGAAAAATGGTAAGTGCTGAAGAAGCTAAAGAGATTGGTCTTGTTAACAATGTAGTTAGTAATGCTGCATTAAAAGATGAGACAGTAAAAATGGCACAAAAAATAGCATCAAATGCAGCACTTGCGGTACGCATGTCAAAAACAGCAATTAACAAAGGAAGAAATGCTGATCTTGATACAGGGCTTGGTGTTGAATTACTTGCATGGAGAAACTGCTTCTCTGATCCAGAACGTGAAAAGAGAATGACAGATTTTGTAAATAAATCTAAAAAGTAGCTACACCTAACCAATTTTCATCATTTACTATACTACATAGTGTGAAAAGGTTATTATAATTTACATTAGAAAAAGTGTACATATGACTACAGAACAAAGTCACGAAGCATCTCATAGTGATCATGGATGTGGATGTGGTGGACACGAAGCACATGCTGAACCACCAAAGCCTCAAGAAGAAACTCATAGTGATCATGGATGTGGATGTGGTGGACACGAAGCACATGCTGAACCACCAAAGCCTCAAGAAATATCTGCCGAGTTACAACAAACTCAAACACAATCAGGAAAATTGGTTACTATCACTGCAAAAGCAGCAGAGAAAATCGGTGAGTTTATGGCAGAAGAAACAGAAAAACCACAATTTTTACGTATATACGTACAAGGTGGAGGTTGCTCTGGTCTATCTTACGGAATGGGCTTTGAAAAGGCAGCAGAAGAAGATGATTTAATCATTGAAGAAAATGGTGTTAAAGTACTAGTTGATTCTATGAGTCAAGATCATCTAAAAGGAGCAAACGTTGACTACATTGAGAGTCTTATGGGTTCTGGATTTAAAATCAATAACCCAAACGTAACAAAAAGCTGCTCATGTGGCTCTTCATTTAGCACTGAGTAATCTTTTAATTTTTTAGATAAGGATTTATTAAATACTCCATCCGTATTTTTTTTATGAATTTAAAGGAGATGAATTTTGATTGCCTTACACTGGAATTGTCAAATATCACGTTAAACTATCGTATGATGTTGATGGGCTTGTCGAAAAAGCAGATATAATCGGTGCAATATTCGGTCAGACCGAAGGACTGTTAGGTCCTGAAATGAATCTGAACGAACTTCAACGTGTATCTAAAATTGGACGAATAGAAGTGACAAGCACTTCAAACGAGAATACTACAAAAGGTAATGCGTTATTACCAATGAGTACAGATATTGATACTTGCGCATTAATTGCTGCGGCAATTGAAAGTATTGATAAAGTTGGTCCATTTGATTCTCATTTTAAACTCGAGGCAATTGATGATGTAAGGGCATCAAAAAAAGAAGATATTGTGAAACGAGCAAAAGAAATCAAGCAAAAATGGTCAACACAATCAGTTAGTGAGGGTGACGATATGCTAAAAAATGTACATGAAGGAAATTCTGGAAAAGTAACAACATTTGGTAAATCTAAACTTCATTGCAGTTCTGGTATATTTGATTCGCCGTGGATAATTCTTGTGGAGGGGCGTGCGGATATTCTTAATCTATTAAGAGCGGGATATGATAATGCACTTGGTATTGAAGGTGCAAGAATAGATGAATCAATTAAAGATTTGTGTGATAAAAAAGATAAGGTTGTAGCATTTCTTGATGGTGATAGGGCTGGCGGTTTTATTCTTAAAGAATTAAGATCAGTAGTTAAGATCGATGTTGAATTAAGAGCAGATGAAGGTGTGGAGGTTGAAGAACTCACACCAAAACGAATTGATG